>JBDKJK010000131.1:0-23498 GCA_039796675.1 Chloroflexota bacterium | reverse complement strand
CAGTTACGCCGCCGCTGATGCCGAAACCACCTTGCGCTTGATGGCGATCGAAGAAAAAGAACTGAAAAAAGTAAGCGGACAAAAAATCCTTGATGAAATCGACATGCCATTAACTGCCGTCCTCGCGGAAATGGAAATGACCGGTGCCTTGATCGACACGGATTTCTTCGGGAAAATGTCTACTGAGCTTGCAGCTCGCCTTGCCGAGATCGAAAAGGAAATCTTTGGGCATGTCGGCAAGACCTTCAACATCAATTCGCCACAGCAACTTTCGGATGTGCTCTTCAATCATCTGCGCCTCGAACCACCCGACAAGGGACGCAAAACATCCACGGGTTTTTACTCCACCTCAGCCGATGTGCTTGATGCGATGCGCGGTCAACACCAGGTTTTGGATTTCATCCTCGAACACCGCGAACTCTCCAAGTTGAAATCCACCTATGTGGATGCGCTGCCCGCAGCCATCAACCCGGCGACGGGACGTGTACATACATCCTATAGTCAGATCGGCGCGGTGACCGGGCGTCTTTCTTCGAACAACCCGAATTTGCAGAACATCCCCATCCGCACCGAAACGGGGAGAAAGGTCCGCAACGGATTTATTGCCGATAAAGGCAATTTGCTTTTGTCTGTTGATTACTCACAGATCGAACTGCGCATTGTGGCGCACATGGCAGAAGACGAAGCTATGCTGGCGGCTTTCCGCGCAGGCGAAGATATTCACGCCACCACTGCCGCCGCCGTTTATGATATTGAGTTGAAAGACGTCACCAAAGACATGCGCCGTCATGCCAAAGCCATCAACTTCGGTTTAATCTATGGCATGTCTGCATTTGGGCTCATGCACTCCACTGGGTTAACGCTGGCAGAGTCTGAAGATTTTGTGAAAGCCTATTTCAAGAAATTCCCGGGCGTGAAAAAGTATTTAGACGGGATGCGCCGTCAAGCCGCAGAGATCGGGTATGTAGAGACTCTGCTTGGGCGTAGGCGCTACTTCCCGGTATTGCAGAGCCAGGCACCGGTCCAGGTAAAGAACCGCGAAGAACGTGAAGCCATCAACGCACCCATCCAAGGCACAGCGGCAGACATTATGAAGATCGCCATGTTGAAAATCCCACCGGCATTGAAGGCTGCCGGGCTGAAAGCCAAAATGCTTTTGCAAGTACACGATGAATTGGTGCTGGAAGTGCCCAAAAAAGAAATCGATGAAACTGCCAGAGTGGTTCAAACAACGATGGCAACCGCATACCCAATGAGCATCCCACTGGAAACAGAAGCCCGCGCCGGTATCAATTGGGGCGAGATGACCGTGCTAGGGTAGCCATGGTTGAAGAAGATAAAAGAAATAAATTAAAAGATACAGTATTCACCTACCGTCAAAACAAAGATGGCAAGGTATTTCTCTACTGGCATGGAAAACAGGTCAAAATATTGAAAGGGCAAGAAGCTCAAGCCTTCTTAAATAAAATTGCCGCTCTTGACCACAAAGCAAGTCAACTGGTCATGGCAAAGCTGACTGGAAACTTCAAGCGCGGCAATGAACGTTAGCATAATGCCCGCACCCAACAAGGTTATAATTACATGATTGTTATGTTCTATCTCACCCTTTGAAAGTAAAATAGAAAACTATGCCCGGACGAGAAGACATTTTCCATAAAGCCATGAACGAGGGACATTCCGCAGCCTGGGATCAGGAATGGTCTAAAGCCGCCAGTGCCTATCGCCGCGCCCTCGAAGAATTCCCCGACCAACCCAAAGCCCTTGGCAGCCTCGGGCTTGCCCTGCATCAACTCAATAATGTCGACGAAGCGCTGCAGATCTATATGCGCGCCGTAAAGGTCTCGCCAGAAGACCCCGTTCCCATGGAAAAAGTAGCGCAGCTTTCAGAACGCGTTGGCGATCTGAAAACCGCCATGGATGCCGCCATCCGCGCGGGCGATCTCTTCCTCAAACAACGCGACACCGAAAAAGCCCTCGAAAACTGGATGCACGTCACCAGCATCAACCCTGAAAACGCCATCGCCCATTCGCGCCTCGCACAGGTACATGAAAAACTCCATCACCAACAACAAGCCGTAACAGAATATCTCGCCATCGCCAGCATCCTGCAGCGCGCGGGCAATGCCGAAAAAACGCAAGAGATGGTGAATAAAGCCCAATCTCTGCTGCCTACCAGCGCCGAAGTCAAACAAGCGCAGACTCTTTTGCGAACCGGGCAACTGCTCCCCAAACCGATCCGAGCCAAAGGCGGCACAGGACCCATCCGCATGGCGCAGGTCAAACAGTTGCAAGAGCCGACGAAGAAAACCGCCTCCGGGCTCGACCCGATAGCGGAAGCACGCCAAAAAGCCCTCACCCATCTGGCAGAGTTACTCTTCGATTTCTCCGACGATAGCAGCCCCGCCGCCCAAGACCGCAAAGGCATCTCCGCCATCATGCGCGGAACCGGCTCCATCTCGGCACAATCGGAACAGGTCAAAGTGGTGCTGCATCTCGGTCAAGCCATCGATGCGCAGTCAAAGGGGAATGATTCTCTCGCCGCCGAAGAAATGGAAGCCGCGCTCAATGCTGGTTTCACCAGCCCCGCCCTATACTTCAATATAGGCTATCTGCGTTTCAAAGGTGAACGATTCGCAAGCGCCCAACGGGTCTTGCAAAATTCCGTCAAGCATGAAGACTACGGTCTTGCATCGCGCCTGCTGCTTGGGCAGATCATTTCAAGGACGGGTGCCTTTCGCGAAGCCGCCACAGAATATCTCGAAGCGTTGAAATTCGCCGATTCGATGGCTGTCCCCGCCGATCAGGCAGATGATCTCCGCCAACAATACGAACCCATCATCGAATCGTATCAAGGACAAACCGACGAAACCATCCTTCGCAAAGTCTGCGACAACATCCACGGGCTTTTGATGCGCCCCGACTGGCGCGAACAACTTCACAAGACCCGCGAACAAATGCCCAAACAAGAAGGCAACTTCGCCGCGCCTTTGGCAGATATGATCCTGCAGGTTCAATCCAGCTCCGTTCTTGAATCGATGAACCGTATCAACCAACTGGCACGCATGGGCAGCCTGCGTTCCGCCATGGACGAAGCCTACGACGCCCTTCAACACGCCCCCACCTACCTGCCTCTACACGTCATTATGGGCGACCTGCTCGTGCAAGAAGGTCATACCACCGATGCGATCAACAAGTTCAGCGTGGTGGCACATTCCTACAGCGTGCGCGGCGAAGTGATTCAAGCCACCAAACTCTTGCGGCGCATCATTCAGATCTCGCCCATGGAGCTTGGCTCACGCAACCGCCTGATCGATCAACTCGTGGCGCGCGGGCAAGTAGACGAAGCCATTCAAGAATATCTTGAGCTTGCCGCCATTCAATACCGGCTCGCCGAGTTAGACATGGCACGCAAAACCTACACCAACGCCCTGCGTCTCGTCCAACAAGGCAGCGCCAGCCGCGATTGGAACATCCACATTTTGCAGCGTATGGCAGATATCGACATGCAACGCCTCGACTGGAAACAAGCCCTGCGAGTCTTCGAACAAATCCGCACCCTCATCCCTGACGATGATGCCGCACGCAAACAGTTGATCGAACTGAACATGCGCATGGGCCAGCATGACCGTGCCTTAAACGAGCTCGAAAGTTACATCACTCATCTCGAAAGCCAGAACAAAAAAGAACCTGCACTTAGCTTCCTTGAAGATCTTGTGCGCGAACACGATGATCAGCCTTTGCTAAAACGCACTCTCGCCGCCCTGCTCTACCGCATGGGGCGCATGGCAGAAGCCATTCCACTCCTCGACCAATTGGGAGAAACCCTGCTCGAAAAAGGTGACAAGCAAGGTGCCATGGACGTCATCAACCAGATCGTTCTGATGAACCCACCCAACGTTGAAGACTACCGCGCCCTACTCAACCAGATGCGTAACGGCGTATAAACCAACCTTCAAGAAGATAACAGCGTGGATTCCACTCCACGCTGTTTTTTTTCGCCTCAATTCTGACCTCGAACCTGCTCCCCGCCCAAGCCTTTGGCTACATGACAAATCTATACTTAAATTGTGACAAAAGTTCTAACAACCCATTAACTCCCCGATGCTATAATCCCGCCAATTCACAATCGGAGAACAATATGCCAAAAACTCAAAATCGAGCCGTGATGACCTGGCTATATATTTTTGCCGGGTTCGTGGCCTTCCTCGTCGTATTTGGTGGGTTTACCCGCCTCAGCCGTTCAGGGCTGTCCATCGTCGAATGGAATCCCATCAACGGAACTGTCCCACCGATGGGGCAGCATCAATGGGAAGCAGAATTCGCCAAATACCAGCAAAGCCCCGAATACCTCAAGATCAACAAAGGCATGACATTGGATGAATACAAATACATTTTCTATATCGAATGGTTTCACCGCCTAGTTGCCCGTCTTGCCGGTTTAATTTACGCCTTCCCTGTTTTTTACTTCCTCTTCCGAAAAACCATCCCTTTCAAGGAATTCGGCATCTATTTTGTCATGGGTATGCTCTTCATTGGGCAAGCCTTCATGGGCTGGTTCATGGTCGCCAGCGGATTGGTAGACAGCCCCGCCGTCGATCACCTCCGCCTAACCGCGCATCTGCTTCTGGCTCTCACCCTCTTCAGCCTCGCCATCTGGACGGCAACCGGTCATCGGTATGGCTTTCATCAGACGGGTAAAGCCAACCGGTCTCTGCCGTCGAAATTGGCAAGCGTGTCGTTCGTGGTGCTTATTATTCAAATCACATATGGAGGCTTCACCGCCGGGCTCAAAGCTGGGCATGTCTCAGACACCTGGCCCCTCATGCTCGGAAAATGGATTCCGCCCAATCTCTTCAACTCATGGGTCAATATCTTTGAAACCCCGCAGACCATTGTCTTCATCCACCGCTGGTTCGCCTGGTTGGGAATCATCCTTGTGCCGGTCGTGTATTACATCATCAAAAAACAAAACTATCCCGCCGACATTCAAAAAGGGATGTTATGGTTGATTGGCGTGGTTGTATTACAGATCACGCTCGGTGTGCTAACCATTCTTTCTTATGTCAACATCGTCATCGCGTTGCTGCACCAAGCCAACGCTATTTTACTGCTCGGGCTGGCGGTGTACTTCATTCACCGCTTCCGCGCATTAGACGAATCAAAAGCCTAGGCTGGCTCTTAAACCGGAGAATAACAGAGTCAAGTAAAAGTCAGAAAGAGGCGTCTATCGCCCCCTCACAGATTTATTGCTTATAATCATTCCCATCATGCGCAATGCATCTCTTCTGTGGGTCATCCCCTTCGCGCTTCTCCTGCAATCCTGCGGGCAGATGATCTCTGCCGCCGAAACAAAAACGCCGCTGCCCGCCTCGCCTGCCGACCCGGCACCTGATCCGACTTCGAACAGCCTTTTCATACCGTATGGCAAGAACATCCGCTTCGAACAAATTAGCCTCGAAGAAGGGCTTTCGCAAAGCGTTGTCAACGCCATCCTGCAAGACCGCAAGGGATTTCTATGGGTCGGCACAGATGATGGATTGAACCGTTATGATGGGTATACATTCACTCTTCACAAGCCCGATATAGCCAACCCCAATACTTTGACCGACCGCTCCATTACGGCACTTGTCGAAGACACTCAAGGGTTTATATGGATCGGTACACGGCAGGGCGGGTTGAATCGCTACGACCCAGTTAGTGGAAAATTTACCCACTATGTTTATAACGAGGCAGATACGCAAACCGTCTCTAGCAACCTGATCTATAGTCTCTGCCTAGATGAAACCGGCTTATGGATCGGCACCGATAACGGGCTCGACTATCTCGACCTGAAGACCGGCAAATTCACCCACTTCTACGTCCCAGACGATACTCCACCGAATGCGCGCAGTTTGAGCAGCAATATCATCCGCGCGCTCTTCAAAGACTCAAAAGGGCAGATCTGGATCGGTACCGGAAACGGCGGGCTCAACGTCTATAACACGCGTAATGACACCTTCAAGGTTTTCAAGAACGACAAGAATGACTCCGAATCTATCTCCAGCAACCGCGTGATAAGTATTACAGAAGGGCAAGATGGCAGCATTTGGGTAGGAACGACAAATGGGCTAAATCAGTACATTCCCAACCGTGCTGCTTTTAAGCGTTTTGAGAACAGCCGCTACAGAAGTTACAGCCTCGCCGGGAATATTGTCTACTCCCTGCATATTGACCGTTCTGGCGGGTTATGGGTGGGCACCAATAAAGGGCTAGACCGTTATGACCCCGCAACGAACAAATTCATCCATCACCAAAGCCAGCCTGGCATCTCAAAAAGCCTGAGTAACAATCAAGTCCTTTCGATCTTCGAAGATTCGGGCGGCGTGCTCTGGCTGGGTACCTTTGGCGGCGGGCTGAATAAATACAACCGCCAACAAGATCGCTTTGCCTACTATCGCCACAACCCCAACGACGAGAACAGCCTCAGTAGCAATTTCATTCTGGCAATCCTTGCTGAAAAAGAGGGTTTCATCTGGATCGGCACATTGGATAATGGACTTAACCGCTTCGACCCCATCAGCGAAACCTTTCTTCATTATCAAAGTAACGAGTCCATCCCAGCCTCATTGAGCGATAATGCCATCAATGCGCTCTATGAAGACTCAGAAGGTACGCTTTGGGTGGGCACTGCCAGAGCCCTAGATCGCTACGACTCCATTTCAAACCGTTTTACCCATTTCAAACCCGAAACAAATACAGAAACAGATAACTCCGTCTTCAGTGTCTCTTCGATCTTTGAGGACTCGAGCCAGCGTTTATGGGTCGGCTCGAACCGCGGACTCTTTCGCTTCGACCGTAACAACCGCAGCTTTACAAAGATCAACCTTCAAGATAGCGACTCGAACAACCCCGATGGTTATCCTGTGACTACCATCCTTGAAGACTCAAAACAAAATCTTTGGGTTGGCACGTTTGATGGCGGTCTAAAGAGCATAAACTTCAAAGATGGTTCAATCGATCACTACCGATACGACCCAAACGAGATCACTTCCCTTGGGAATAATCTCATTCTATGTCTGTACGAAGACACACGCGGAATTTTGTGGGTGGGTACGCATGGAGGCGGATTGAGCCGCTTCGAGCCAGATACCCTCACCTTCACAAACTTCACCGAAAACAACGGACTGCCCAATAATGTGATTTATGGAATCCTTGAAGACGAAGCTGGGAATCTATGGATCAGCACAAATTTTGGGATCTCCCGCTTCAACCCGGCTTCGGAAACCTTCCGCAATTTTACGGTCAGCGATGGTTTGCAATCCAACGAGTTCAATCAAAGCGCATATACAGTTGACAGCAACGGCACCATGTACTTTGGTGGAATCAACGGGTTGAACATCTTTCAGCCGCGCGAGATCATGGATAACCCCTACCCACCAAATATTGCACTCACATCCATCACCTTCGACGGCGCTCAGCTCGAAACCGAGCAAATGCCAGAACATATGCAAACCATCGTCTTGGATTGGACCCACGACTCGTTCGAATTTGAGTTTACAGCTTTTGCATACGAACAACCTTCCAAGAACCAATACGCATACATGTTGGAAGGGTTCGACCCCGGCTGGATCGATATCGGCACTCGCAGAAATGGGCGGTATACCAACCTACCCGGCGGTACTTACACTCTGCGTCTGCGCGGATCGAACAGTGATGGAACCTGGAGCGAATCCGCAGAGCCGGTCAATATCGTAGTCATCCCTCCGTTTTGGGAGACGTGGTGGTTTGCCGGGTTGCTCGTCATCATATTTGGCATCAGTGTGGCGGGTGGTTTACGTTGGCGGGTCAAAACCGTGGAAAACCGCAATCAGGAGTTGGAACGTGTGGTACGCAACCGAACCGCTGACCTTGAAAAACGCAACAGCGAGATCGAGGCTCTTTATCAAGCAGATGAAAAGATCATTCGCAGCGTAACCCTCAACCATATCTTCCAAACGTTGGTGAATGTTTCCGTATCCATGCTGCAGGCAGATCGCAGTGTGGTGTTTTCCTGGAATGAACAAAAGGGAAAGATCGTGCCACGCGTCAGCCAGGGGTTTCAACCTGAATCTCTTGAGGTGATGTGCTACGAACGCGATGAAGGTGTAATCGGAGTCGCCCTGAAAACGGGCAACCCCATCGTGATCTCTGATTTCGATACCGCCGACCTGCGCCCCAACCTGCGCGCCATGATCGAGAAGGAAGGGATTCAGTCTTTTGCTCACTTCCCGATCGTAGTGGACGAAAGAGTAGTGGCGATCTTTACCGTGGCATACAACCGTCCGAATGCAGTTACAAAAGATGCCATTCGCCTCTTCACTGCTCTGGTGAATCGAGCCGCCATGTCGATCGCGAATATGGAATTATTTGAGCAAACCCGTGATTTAGCTGTGATGGAAGAAAGAAACCGCCTCGCCCGCGACCTGCATGACAGCGCCAAACAAAAAGCCTTTGCCGCCCTCGCACAGTTGGGCACAGTCAACGGCATGGTAAAAGCCGTCCCGGGTGGGGCATCTCCACATTTGAGTGAAGCCGAAACTCTTGTCTATGAAGTGATTCAAGAGTTGAACTTCCTTATTCAGGAGATCTACCCCATCGCTCTACAAGAAAAGGGATTGCCAACTCTCTTGCGGGAATACATCTTCGAGTGGGAAAACCGCAATGATGCCATCATCAACCTCACCATTCAGAACGAACGTGATCTTCCACTGGAAATGGAACAAGCTGTCTATCGCGTCATTCAAGAGGCGCTGGCGAACATTTCACGTCACAGCAAAGCAAAACGAGTGGACGTTTCACTAGTCTACAAACCTGACCTTCTTCAAGTGAACATGGCAGATGATGGTTGTGGCTTCGATATGAATCAAAAGGCAAAGGGGTTGGGATTCCGTTCTATGCGAGACCGGATCAGCAGTGTGCGCGGAAATTTCCAGATCCAAAGTGCGCCCGGGCAGGGAACCCGTATCATCATACAGATCCCACTTAAAACGAATGCAGGAGATTAGATAATGAAACATCATCGTACGAGCATCTTGATCGCAGACGATCACGAAGTTGTCCGCAGCGGTATCCGTTCTTACCTTGAAAAAATCTCAGACTTTAATGTATTGGGAGAGGCTTCTTCGGGCGAAGAAACACTGGGTATGGTTTCAGAACTGATTCCAGATATTGTCCTATTGGACCTCATCATGCCCGGCATGGATGGGATCGAAACCACGCGCCGCATTCGCCAGATCAGCCCGCGCACCAAAGTGGTCGTACTCACCTCGTATCATGAAGATGCTCATATCTTTCCAGCATTGAAAGCCGGGGCAATCTCTTACATTCTCAAAGATATGAAAATGGAAAAACTGGTTGAGGTGCTGCATCGCGCCGTACAAGGGGAGGTCACCCTTCACCCAGTAGTGGCTTCGAGAGTCTTGCAAAACATCCGTGGTGAAAATGGAGAGGAACAGCCGCTCTTCACTGAACTGACCGACCGCGAAACCGATGTCTTAAAATTGATCGCAGCCGGGCTGACCAACAGTCAGATCGCTGAGAAGTTAGTCATCAGTGAAAATACGGTCAAGGGACACGTCAGCAATATTCTCAGCAAACTCCATCTAGCAGATCGCACTCAGGCAGCCGTCTATGCCTGGCAGCAAGGCATCGTCAACCGCCAAAGTACTTCAAAGTAGTTATGTGAAAAGCAAACAAAAAGACACCGCCCGTATGGGCGGTGTCTTTTTGTTGATAAATTTGATCTACTGACCCATATCCGCAAGAGCGGCTTCGATCTCTTGAGCAAACACATCGATCGTTTGAGCACCCTGAATGATGCGCGTCTGAGTTTCGCCGTTCACTTCGTAGGTCAAAATAAAGGACGGAGTTGCCTGAATGCCTGCAGCCGTTGCATCCTTTTCATCTTGGTCGATTAAGTCACTGTATTTGTCTGAGTCCATACAGTCATCATAGGCAGTTCGATCCAAGTTGATCGAGTCTGCAAATGCATCTAAGCGGCGACGCTCAAACGCTCCAACATTTTCGCCGGTTTGATTTGCAAAAATAGTATCGTGCATTT
Source organism: Chloroflexota bacterium (assembly GCA_039796675.1). Taxonomy (GTDB): domain Bacteria; phylum Chloroflexota; class Anaerolineae; order Anaerolineales; family Villigracilaceae; genus Villigracilis. The sequence goes on along the minus strand of JBDKJK010000131.1, from coordinate 13,420 downwards.
CCCAGAATTTACCCTGGTCACCAGCACAGTACGCGGCTTCTGCAGCAGTTTTGGATTCGGGTCCGATAAAGTCACCCACCGATTTATAGACAAAATACACTGTACCCGGTTCGACGAATTGTTCCATCAACAAAGCTTCGGTGTTTTCAAAAAAAAGACGGCAGTACGGACACTGAAAATCAGAGTATTCAGTGATGGTGATCAGTGCATCGGGGCTGCCAGCTGTATTGAAATCTGCGTTCGGGCGGGTAGCCTGCGGTGGAGTGATGACTTCCCCAGCAGGTTGGAGATTGGGGTAAATTATTAAAAATGCGAGGAACAGCGCGCCCAAGGTGATCAAAACGATCGCGACCAGACGGGACTGCCTCTCTTTGCGTCGGATCTGTTCCCGGCGCATTTGGCGCTTGCTCATATCTTTATTGTTCATGCTTACTCCTGTAGGATGTATTAGAGGCTGAATTTTCCCACGTTGAAAAGGATTTGTCTAGAAATGGGTTAAGAGCTTCTTATTTTTACTCTCGAATACGTGCATCCATCCACATCATCATGGTTTTGAAAACTTCAGTCTTTTCCAAGTCATTCTGTAGTTCATGGTAGGCACCATCCCAAAGGACGAGTGTGCAGTGATCTTTGAGTGCCCCTGCAAACTCGGTGCTGCTGGAAGAGAAAGCGATTGTGTCAGACTTGCCATGCATCAAAAGTAGCGGCAGGGGAAAATTCGCGGCATTTGCTAAAGTCCACTGGTTGACGGCGATCATGAGCTTGCCAAACCCCAGGGTGGCTTTATCATGTACGAGAGGGTCCTGAATATATTTTTGCACCTCAGCAGGCTCTCTTGAAATCGCCCGGGCATCCAATCCGCTGGCGATGGTGGCGGTTGGGAAAAGAGAGCCTAGTATTTTTGCCATCAAAACTTTCACAGGCTGTTTCTCTAATGCAGAATGAAGGGCGGGGCTGGTGGAAATAACTCCCTTCACATTTGGTTTTCGATTCAAACCATGATGCAAAACAAAGATGCCACCTAGGCTATGCCCGTAAAGGATGAGCGGCAAACCAGGGTAATGCGAGCGAGCTTGTTCGAGTAAGAGGTCGATATCGTTCATAAAATCATCGGCAGAGGAAAAATGACCACGCGCCCCGCCAGACCTTCCATGCCCGCGCTGGTCGTAGGAAAACAACACATAACCTTCCTTGCCGAACACTTCGGCAACATGAGTATATCGTGAGCTGTGTTCTCCCAACCCATGCACAAGGCAGACAACCGCTCGAGGCGCGACAACCGTCGGCTCCCAAACCTGCCCAAAAATCTCGATATTATCTTGTGTTTTCCAGCTTAATTCCTGATATTTCATTGTTATGCTCCAATGGTGATCTTAAATTCACATTGATGCGCCCCCATTGCCCGGCAGGCGCGTTCTTCAATATCCTGTTCCTCACCAGTTGCCCAGTACAGACTCTCGCGGATCATTCCAAGTGTTACGAAACAAATGGGTGAATCATCCTGTTGCCCGAGGGTGGTTGGAGAGGCTTGGTCTACAAGAAGCAGGTCAAGGTCGAGGGTATGAACCGTGATATCGCCCCGGCTGGCTCCCAGTATTCCTGCAAGCAGTTCAAGCACTGGTTTTCGTTTCAGCGATTTTGGCAATCCACGCACGAGGGTTGCCTGAGTCTTTGCAGCTAATGAAGCGCCACTGAGTACAGGCTCCCACAGTTTTGTTCCAATGCGCAAAAGCGTGCCGCGTGCACCGCGCCCGTAATATGTTCGCAATGCTAATTGTAAATTTGCATAGGCTTCCGCTGCTTGTATGCCATCCATTGCAAGAAAAAATTCTGGCAGCCGCCAATCGTGTGACAGGTCAGATTTTGATAAAACAGAATGATACGTATCTCGCCCGATTTCTTGTGAAAGCATTTCGACAAAGCGTTTCATGAGGCGGGGTGAAAATTGTACCGATGAGCTCATGGCATATCTCTCATCGGATAGACGAGAACTGGATAGTATTCGCCCGTGCGTACAAAGCCTAACTTCTTGTATAAATGCAACGAAGCATGGTTATCGCCCTGTGTGTTTACAGATAATCTGCCAGATTGAAGCCCACCCGCTTTTTGGATTAGATCTTGCACCAAAGCAAATGCCACTCCCCTACGCTGCGCCTCTGGGCGGACGGCAAGCCTTGCCAGGTGTGCCCCGAACAGATTGCCCGTACTGATCTGATATCCGATCAGACCTGTTTCATCCACAGCAACCGATGAATAAAAAGATTGTCGGTGTGCGCGCTGAAGTGAATCGAGGGTGTTGTGCCAGAATCCGCCAAAGGCTTGGCTGTCGATCTGTTCCACTATTTGAAAGTCCGCTTCTTGCATGGGGCGGATCTGTATGTGTTGCGGTATTGGGTGGCTTACAAAATTCTCACTGTGCAATTCAAGGAGGACGATACTATAGCGCTGCTCAAATCCGTTCTGCGCCAGTACGTCATGCCACCATTGTTTCATGACAATAGATGCTACCTGGGCTTGCGGGTTGGAAGCAAATATCTCGGCGTGGGCAACTTCCCAGATGGCAGACCAGGCTTCAGGTCCCGAAAGATGCGGATGGTGAGAGAAGAGGCGTATCCATGCTATATGGGGGGGATCTTCCGGGCAAGCCAGTGCGGCTATGATCGTTCCCTGATCTTCCAGCACCCAAAAATTTTGCTCACCGATCCATTCGAGAGCAGGGCGCCAATCGAGATGACGATGTGTATTTGATTCTTGGGCAATAAGGCTTGAGATCTGACGATGGTCTCGCGCGCTGGCGCGGCGGACATTCAGATGAATATTGATCATTTGATGAACCGCATCAGGAATTTCATGATTCGTTCGAACAGGGTTGGGTTTTCTTTTACATCCACTGCGCCCATCATCTTAAAAGCGGACTCGGTGATCTTACCGGTCTTTAATTTCAGGGCAGCCGCAGATTTCATCACAAGTGAACGCATGTCGCCGTCGTTTGCTTTTGCAAAAAGGTCGGCAGAACGCTCATATTTTTCGATGGCTTCTTCGTAACGCTGCAGCCCTTCGAGGGCTGCAGCTTGATTGCCCAATGCCATAGCTTGGCGTTTTACATCTTGTGCGCTTTCAAAAACTTGGTCGGTTTCAAGTGCGGCTTCGAGGGCTCCGGCTGCGTTGCCTGCCTGAAGCAGGGCAACACTCATATTATTGCGCATTTCTGCGGCAAGCAGGTTTGCGCGCCCTAAAGAAAAACCCTCTGCCGCCTGACGAAAATATTCGGCAGCATCATCATAGCGTTTGTTTGCAAAGGCTTGTTTGCCTTTGTCTGCAAGTTGGGCGGGTTCGGTCATGGCGGTTAGAGTGTAATATCGAGCAATCCCTCAGCAACCGAGCGCAGTTTATCGCGGGGCATGCTGCTGAGTTTCATGGCGAGTTCAAGGTAAGGTCGGTTTACCGGCTGGCATACAAAATCTTGGAGTTCTTTGGGAAGGTTCATGAACTTTTGCATGGCAAGCTGCCCACTCATCCATTCGCCTACGGGTCCGTTTTGATCGAAGAAAACTTCAACTCGGCTGCCCATTGCAGCAAGGATGCTTTCAAGCTCGGGCACTGAGACGGTACGTTCGCCCAATTCATAGGATTTCAGCCGTGGCTGCGAAATACCCGTTTCGGCAGCTAGATTGCGAATGGACATATTCGCATTGGTACGTTCCTGACGGATCAATGCGCCAATCATACGTTGCCGCAGGGCGATCAGACGGGTGATATCTTCGTCTGTTAGAGGCGCGGGAGCATCTGAAACGGTTTCATTTCCCCAAAATTGTGAGATGGGGATCTTGAGGAAAAACACCAGGGCTTCCAATTCGGGCAGGGAGGGTGCGCGCCGCCCCTCTTCATAGGCGCGAAATATACCGGCTTTGACCCCAATAGCATCGGCACATTCTTTAATGCTGCGCCGCTCTGCCATTCGGGCATCTCGGATCAATAAACCTAGTTTCTTCTCACGGATTGTGATTTGGGCGTTGGTCATGGCACCTCAGTTATTTGATGAATTCGTATTATAGCAGAGGTATTAGCGCCGAGATGAAGACTCGATGGGTTTCGCCATGAAAATCTCGGCTCCTAACTTGAAACCTGCCGCATCCAGCCGCGGTGTGAAATTGGGGCGAATTCCTGTGGGTCTTAGCTCGCCCAGAACCTGCCCATCGGTGACTCCTAATTGCTGGAACTTGAAGATATCTGTAAGCACGACGATATCTCCTTCCATGCCTGCCACTTCGGTAATAGCCGTGACTTTGCGTTTGCCATCTTTGAGGCGGGTCTGTTGAACGATCAGGTCAATGGCAGAAGAGATCTGCTGACGCACCACTTTCAAAGGTAGATCCATCCCTGCCATCAATACAAGAGTTTCGAGACGAGAGATCGCATCACGCGGACTATTGGAATGAACCGTGGTTAATGAACCGTCGTGCCCGGTATTCATCGCTTGCAGCATATCGAGGGCTTCACCGCCACGAACCTCCCCCACCACGATACGGTCTGGGCGCATACGCAACGAATTTTTTACAAGCTCACGAATGGTGACCGCATGCAATCCATCTGCGTTGGCTGGCTTGGTTTCCATACGCATGACATGGTCTTGCTGTAATTGGAGTTCGGCGGCATCTTCAATCGTGACGATACGCTCATTTTCCGGAATAAAGCCAGAGACAACATTCAAGAGCGTGGTCTTACCAGAACCTGTGCCGCCGGAAATGACGATATTGAAACGCGCCTTCACACACGCTTCCAAAAAATCTGCCATTTGCTTGGTAAGGGAGCCGAAGGCGATCAGATCTTCTGCCTTCAGTTTGTCTTTACGAAATTTACGGATGGTGATCGAAGGTCCATCGATCGCAACAGGGCGCACAACAGCGTTGACACGTGAGCCGTCGGGCAGGCGAGCATCCACGGTCGGAGAGTCAAAGTCGACCCGGCGCCCAAGCGGCATAATGATGCGGTCAATGATACGAACAACATGGTCGTCATCGTCGAAAGTGACGTCACTTTTGGTAAGCTGTCCTTTTTTTTCGACAAATATTTTCTTGGGTCCATTCACCATGATCTCGGAAATATCGGGGTCATCTAGTAATGGTTGAATAGGACCGAACCCAAGCAAGTCATTGAGAACCTGCTTGAAAATATCCTTCTTTAAGTCTTCAGGGAGCTTAAGTTGTGTAGTTTCGAAGATTCGCCCAACATTCTGTTGAATGAATGCAGGGCGTTGAGAGGCTTCAACCCCTTCCATTTCCAACGCGCGCAACAGATTGTCTGCAAGATATTTTTTAAGACGAACAAGATCCTGACCAGTCAAACGTTGAGGGATGCCGGAAGGCTGGTGATTTGTTGCCATAGATTAGCCCTCCTGCTTGAATTCTTCTTTCAAGGGCATGATCCAAACAACCTGGTCTTTATTGACCGCCAGGAACGGACCACTAAAAACCTCTTTTCCTTCCGCATCCAGAACGCTCACATCCGTTATGGCAATGAATTGTTCATTAACCTCCAATTCATCTTTGAGACGTTCGTCCTGCCTCACATGGATCAGCCCGCGGATCAGATTTGACGTTGTCTGTATAATGGAGGGCACGGGCACTTTTTGGATGATGTTTGTATAGTATTTTCCCTTTTCATCATATTCTATCGACATGGTTTTCTCCATTCCGCCGCAGATAAGCTATCCGTTACGCAGGTTTTGCGTCAGGGCTGCCATCTCACGGGCGGCTTCACTAAGGATCAAAGTGGCTGTATCGTTGGGAAATTTTATCGTAAAAGGCGTATGTTGGCTGTTTGCAAAACCGAAATTTGTGCCAAGGTAGGGAATTGTAGTATTTACTTTTATATCCAACATGGTCTCCGTCTCTTTTTTGCTCAACCCCTCAAGACTGATATGGCGGTTCAAAACGGTATAAATTGATTCCGGTTTCACTCCTTTTGCCTTTAAGAATTCCAACAGGGTACCCGTTAAAGGCAGAGTGCTGAAATCTGTGCTAATCAGCACTGTCACAAGGTCGGCATGTTGAATCAATGGCAGGGTGATCTTCGAAAGAGATCGCCCAATATCTACTAGGACATAATCGTAAGCAGATTTTAAGTTCGTAACAATATCCCAAATCCTGTTGACGTTCAATTGATTGCTCAATTCGGGGTTTGGAGAGCCCGCTAAAAGATTAAAGTTCCATCTTTCAATTCGAGGGAGTTGGCTTTTTAGAAAATCAGGATTTACTTCCAATGGAGACTTTTCAGCAATTGAGATGAGGCTTTCAGCCCCTTCATACCCAACGATCGGAGCAATAGAGCCAATGGGAAAAACCAGGTCGGCCACAACAATTCGAGCATCAGGTTGAGCCTTTGCAATGTTCATGGCGATATTTGCACAAATGGATGAAGTGCCCGCGCCTCCCTTCGCACTTAGGAATATCATCATCAACCCGCCTTGCCTCATACTCTTGCGGGTAACCCCAAACAACTGATCCACCGCACCTACCAACATCGAAACTGCCTGCCCAGATTTAGTGATGTACTCATTAAACCCAGCATCCTGACAGGATTTGATCCGAGTAGGGCTATGGTCACTGCTTAACGCCACGAGTGGCAGGTTTGCAGTGCGAGGATCGTTCCGTAATTTGGAAGCGAACTCTTCCCCCTTAAGGTCAGAAATGGCAGGGTCGATAATCACGAGGTCGGGTCGGTCTCGCCAGGTAAAAATCAAGCCCTCTTTTCCAGAACCAGTTTGAAGGGCTTCATAATCCAGCTCTTCCAGTTTTCTGGCAATAAAGTTTCTGCTTGCAACATCCGAATCGACAATCAATATTTTCTTTTTAGGCATGGCAATAATATCCTGTGCGCATGCCCGTTATCATGCGCAAACGTCACACTTCGGTAGGAGGCATCAAATATCCAAGCCCGGAACGTGTAACAATATGTTTGGGAGTATGAGCATCTTTTTCGAGCTTCTGACGCAGGCGGGCGATGCTCACCCACAAAATTTCCTTATCAGACTTATACTCCACGCCCCAAACACTGGTGAGCAAGTCTTCAGAGGTAAGTATTTTGCCAACGTTATGGGCAAATTGAAGCAAAAGCCTATACTCTGTAGCAGAGAGTGAAACAGGTTCCTCTCCACGCCAAACTTCGGCACGTGCAAAATCGATCTTGAGATCGTCATGAGTAAAGAACCGAACCTGAACCGCATCGGAAGAGCTATGAGCCCGGCGCAGCACAGCGCGCACCCGCGCCAGTAATTCTGTAGCAGAAAATGGCTTGATGAGATAATCATCTGCACCCAGGTCTAAACCACGCACCCGATCCTGCTCCTCACCACGTGCCGTAAGGATCACGATAGGAACGTTGGTAAATTCACGCAAGCGTTGGGTTGCGCCAAATCCATCAAGGCGTGGCATCATCACATCCATCAACACCAGATCGATCGGGTTGGAGGAAAAAATGTCCAAGGCTTGCATGCCGTCCTGCGCAGTGACCACTTCATATCCCTCGGTGCGCAAATTTGCCTCCAAGAGACGCAGGTAGCGGGGTTCATCGTCGACGATCAGAATACGCTTTGCCATAATTTCTCCTTGAGAGCTTGAATGAATTCAGGTCAAAGCGTTGGGTCGGCAGGCAACTCGATCATAAATGTTGTGCCGCGATCCAACACTGACTCTACCCAAATATTACCATGATGTGCCATGACAATTTGCTTGCAAATATACAGTCCCAGCCCGGTGCCGGTAACGGTACGTTCACCAGGAACCCGGTAAAAGCGTTCAAACAAAAATGGAATATATTCTTCCGGAATCCCCTCGCCTTCATCCGCAATGGAAAGCCTCACCCTTTTTTCGGTTGCACTCCCAGTGACAGTGATCTTTGAGCCTGGTGCATATTTTATAGCATTGCCCAACAGGTTTTCGATGACTTGTGAAAGCCGAACGCCATCTCCCAAGACCGGCGGGAGGCTTTCTACCTTCATTTCGATCACCAAATTGGGATGATGGGTTTTGATTCTTGAAGAAACATCGCGAACCAGTGAATCGAGGCGAATGGGAGAAAATTTAAACTGAATGGTTTTGCTTTGCAGCCTGGCAGATTCAAGCATATCTTCAATCAATTTCGTCAGGCGGTCTGCTTCTTCATCGATAATGATAAGAAATTCACGCTGGGTTTCTTCGTCCCAAACAGTATCCTGCCGCAACAAACTGGTGCTGTAGCCTTTAATAAACCCAAGCGGTGTACGCAACTCATGCGAAATGGTGGAAACGAAATCATCCTGCAAACGCATCTGGCGTTGGACTGAGTCCAATTCGGCGCGTGCCTCTTGAAGTTCTTTTCGCTCAAGCAAGGCTGCCGCCCAAACAGCTTGAAGTGAAGCAACATGGATGTGAATATCAGAATATTCTGGTCCGCCAAAACGCACGAACAAAAGCGCACCGCGTAATTTTGAACCGATATACAAAGGAATGCCAAGCAAATGGGTTTGCGACATGCGGTTTTCACGGTTCGAATTTTTTCCCGGTCCACGAATGATCATATGTTCATTGGAGATTACATCATTCGCAGCCATCTCTCCCCAGGCGGCATCAGCTTCGGAGGTCTTACCGCGCCCAATGGCACGCGCGTATACCACATCCAACCCAGCTGATTTACGGTCGCTCAAATAAATGGCTACATTATCAAAAACAAAAGAACCGCGCATCGAAAGGACAAGCGTATCCAAAGCAGACTTCCAATCTGCTTTCGACTGCACATCTTGAAAAATACGATGAAGCTCAGAAAGAGTCTCTTTATCCATATATTAATCCCGCATGGCAAGCAAAGGAAACTTGAATATTGTACCTTTACCTTCAACCGACCTCACGTCCAACAAGGAGCCGTGCGCTTCAACGATCTGACGAACCAGCGATAGCCCCAGCCCAGTACCGCCATAATGACGCGTTGATGAACCATCCAACTGGTGGAACGGTTCAAAGATCTCTTTCATACGGTTGGGTGGGATTCCAATACCGGTATCTCGCACAACGACCTGGACTAGATTATTACCCTCTTCTTCCAAACTAACAGTTACGCTTCCACCTGACTGAGTGAACTTGATTCCGTTATCGATCAATTGATTCACCACCCAGCTAACCTTCTGACTATCTGCCTGCACAAAGGGAATGGTTTCGGGCGCAATTACTTCCAAGCGAACCCCGCGGTCTTCTGCCTTGCGAGAAGATGTCTTGCTTAACAATGCCACAATACGACGAATATCAACACTTTCCAATTTCACACTCATTTCACCACGTGAAGCAAGTGAGAACATGATGAGGTCTTCGATCATATCTTCCAGTTTTCCGGCAGCCCGCTGGCTAACCGCCAGCGCATGATGCTGTTCCTCGATAATTGGTCCGAGCGACTCGGAAATAAGCAGTTCAATGTACCCTTTGATATGGGTCAGCGGAGTTCGCAATTCATGAGAAATGTTCGCTACAAAATTCGCCTTCATCTGGCTAAGTTCTGAAAGGCGGTTAAGGGCATCGTTCAGGTCAGCAGTGCGTTCACGGACGCGCTGTTCAAGGTTGCGATTCGTCGATTGAAGCGCGGTGCGCAGTTGGATGATCAATTCGGTGATTGCCTGATCAAGTGTTTCTTTATCCAACAGATTCAGGGCTACCAAAGACTGCCCTAACAAAGCCTGCCCACCCTGAAATGATTCATTTTGCTGGTATACCAGAGCACGCTGCAAATCTGCTTCGCTGATCAAACCCTTTTGGACGAGGTATTCTCCCAAACGGGGCACCAGCATTTCTGGAGATAACTTAGGCAAGTTTGATTCCATAGCCAGCCTTCCAATGTTCTAGGATTTTATAGATACGATGCCAACCTAATCTTATGATTGAAGGACCCACTCCCCATTAATCATGACAGCGGACGGGGATATTGTCAACAGGTTGGCAGGGGCAATTTTGAATAGGTCTTCTTCCAACACGATCAGGTCGGCATGATAATTTTCGGCAAGCCTGCCAAGGCGGTTCTCTGCATTAGCAGTGTACGCCGCGCCGAAGGTGTAAGCAGACAAGGCTTCAGCGAGAGTTAATTTTTGTTCGGCGTACCAGCCTTCAGCGGAGGGTGAACCGTCTGCTCGTTGGCGGGTGACCGCGGCGTGCAATCCCCAAAATGGGTTTGGCGACTCCACGGGTGCATCTGATCCGAAAGCAAGGATCGCACCATAGTTGAGTTGAGTCCGCCAGGCGTATGAAAGTTCGGCGCGTTTGCCCCAGTAACGATCGGCGGCAACCATATCAGACGTTGCATGAATGGGCTGCATGGATGCGATGACGTTGAGCTTGGCAAGGCGAGGCGCATCGTCGGGATGAATAACCTGCACATGCTCAATGCGGTGACGCAAATGCGGCAAATGATTTTGCGTTTCGTAATTGCGCAACTGTTCGAAGGCATTGAGCACCTCATGGTTGGCTTTGTCACCAATCGCATGCACGGTCATACTCAAACCCACATCAGCAGCTTTGCGGGCATGTTCAAAAAGCTCTTCGCCGTCCATGTTGAGAATGCCGCGATTTTCCGCTTCACCTTCATACGGCTGGAACATCGCCGCCGTGCGCGGACCGAGCGCACCATCCATAAACACTTTGATCGAACCGATCCATAACATCTCGTCGCCGAAACCGGTGCGCAAGCCGAGGTCATTCGCCTGCTCCACACTTTCAACAGGGATGTTCTTACACACGCGTAATTTTAGTTTACCTTTTGCTCTCAAAGATTGCAAAGTCATAAACGACTGACGGCGATCAAAATCGTGGATGCCCGTAATGCCCATCTTCCACAACACAGATTGCGCTTTTTCAAACGCCGCCTCCAACTCAGCCAGAGCTGGTTCTGGCACCGCAGCATTGACCAACGCCATCGCCGTTTCGAGCATGATGCCCGTGGCTTTGCCACTCGCATCTCGTTGAACCGCACCATCTTTCGGGTCAGGCGTTTCATTTGTAATATTCGCCAACTTCATGGCAGACGTATTCGCCCACGCCGCATGTAGAGATTTTGCTGTGAGATAGACCGGGTTATTTGGCGAGACGGCATCGAGTTCTGTTGCGGTTGGGAAATCGCCCCCACCCCTAGCCCCTCCCCCAGAGGGAGAGGGGGACAATGCCCAATCATTTTGCTGCCAGCCGTGACCCAATACCCATTCGCCGGGCTTGGAGTTCCGCGCACGTTCCGCCACTCGTTGCAGACATTCTTCCTTCGTCTTCGTCTCGCAATCCACTTTGGAAAGCCCGAGTGAATAATATTGCATGTGGATGTGCGCATCGGTTAACCCGGGCAGGATGGTCGCCCCTTTCATATCCTGCTTTTCCACTTTTCCATGCACAAGGCTTTCGAGTTGGTCTTTTGTTCCAACAGCAATAATCCGCCCGCCCGCGATGAGGATCGCAGAACCGTGCGGATTAGAAGAATCTAGGGTGTGAATGTTGGCGTTGTAAAGTAGTTTCATGAGGCAATTATACTCAGCACAGTCATAATGTGGCGAATAATTCAGGTTCTTCTTGCCGTGGTTGTATGGGTCAAAATTCCCGTAACCGGATATGTGTAGTTAACCTAAGTTGCTACCCAGCGAACTATGTTGAAAACCCAAAACCTTAGCCGCGAATTACACGAATTTTCACGAAAACAAATACAAAAATTCGCGTGAATTAGCGAAATTCGCGGCAAAGTTCTTAATTTTGATCTCATAGTAGCAACTCGAGTTAGTTAGTATTCGCCATAAAAGGAGAAACAGTCGACCCTGAGATAATACACCCGCCCGTAGAACAGTTGTTATTGACCGATGTCTGGTTAGTCCCCACATAAATTACTTGCGATGTGCCGCCTGTCCCGCTTCGCCAGGATAGGGTCGCGGCGGTGGCACTAGCCCCCTGTGTCACGCTCAGGTTAGTCGGCGCCGTCGAGGTGCAGGTAGAGACACAGGAACACACTGGCTCATAGTTGTTGCACCGCGTAGAATAGGTTGTGAGAGTCACATCTGTCCAACCACAACGCTCCTCCGGAGTACCCTCATTCTCACATCGCCAGACATTTGCATTTCTCGATGATACGAACCACGAAGTCCGAACCGTATCCCCAGCCGAACATCCAGGGATCGACCCCTCTTGAGTGTTGACATACGTCCCAATCAAAGTGCTAACACATGTAGACTGCGTCCCACTAGGGCAACAGTTATAAGTTCTTAGCCAATCATCACATATCTGCTCATTACCACTGTTGTAACACCTACGATCCCACGATTGTGCGTTGCCTATAGGGCAATTTGCTTTTTTCCAATGTATCGCCTCAGTATAACTATTGTAGTCTATGCCTGTCGGGTTGGTACAGTCCACTGGAGAGTAACCACACTGATTATCTGGATTAGCACACGCCTTGCAGCTCCCGTCTGCCTTTACTCCGCACTCACACGAACCAGTATTGCCAATCGGTACACACCCATTATTACTCATATAGGTCCCAGACGGACACGTTACTACTTCACATCCACCGCCACCGCAGCTACTACACCAATCACACACCCAAACTAAACCCTCATTAAAATGGCAGTTACATTCATATGAGACGGAGCAATCTCCCCCGCATGTTTGGGCATAGGCGGACTTCGACATCCAATAGCTACCCATTATTATCCCTACTACTATCACTACTATTGTTATCAATCCCCGCTTTATTCGCATGTGTCTTCATCCAGTATATTTAGCTTTTTATATCTCCCCGAGTACGACCATACCTTGTCTATCCCATTATGATATTCATCCTCGGGTAGCCGCAAAACTGTTACCAGGTTTTCCTGCTTTACCAGATTTTGCCAGACCTCTATCTTTCCTGTAATTGTTTGGTCTGCCTTTGCCGGTTTATCTCTACCCTGGGGGTCATTTGCTAGCTGCCGCATGGCAAAACATACATCTTCATGCTGGTAAACACTAATGTCAGCAACATGGGTAAATGTCTTTAGTCCTGACAGTGTCCACATGCTAAAGCTCTTAGCGTCACCGTAAGCATAAAACCCACTAATCCCCTCTTTTGCCCCGCGATCCACAAAGTCTTGCCAGCTATATTTTTTGTCTGGTATATCTCGGAAAAGTAATGCCACACTACCCTGCTTAGTCCCAGCCCGCCGGTCTGCCGAAAAAATACATAACCACCCATCAGCACAATAATAAACACAAATAAAAATATCAACCACTGCTTGCCCCTGCTCATACCTCCATGTTAGCACATCCAAAGTCATTTGCAGAAATCTATCTATCAGCCACAAAAGCATCCACACTCTATGTGCAAAATTAGAGCCACCGTAATAAACAAGCTCATTTCGGAGTTCGTAAAAATAATTCTTAATTTTTGTAGAAAT
>JBDKJK010000130.1:0-5390 GCA_039796675.1 Chloroflexota bacterium | reverse complement strand
CTACGCCGGGCAGAATGGCATGTGCCATGGCATCACCAAGAAATGCCATGCCGCGCAGCACGACATAGGTTCCCATCACAGCACAAAGCACACCGACAATGACGGAGGCGAGCAGTCCGCGTTGCATGAATTCGTAGGTGAGAGGCTCAAACAACCAGTTCATTTTGCCTCTGTGTGATGATGAATATGTTCTTCGTCGGGTGGGCAACACTCATCGACCAGCATCATGCCATTTTCCATTACTAATAAAGAGTTGCCAAAAGCTTGTGCGAGATTCTCTTTGACAAAAACCTCTTTCGGCGTACCAAATGCTACTAGACGATGATTCAGCAAAAGCACGAGGTCGAAGCGCGAACCAGCGAGGTTTAGGTCATGGGTCGAGACGATGGCAGTCACTTCTTTTTCTTGCAGATGGTCAAGTAAACGCAATGTCGCTTCCTGCGTAGTGATATCCACACCGGTGAAGGGTTCATCCATTAAGAGGATGTGCGGTTCTTGCGCGATGGCACGCGCCAGAAAAGCACGTTGCTGTTGCCCACCTGAAAGTTGACCGATGGAACGCTCTGCCAAATCGGCAATGCCCATTTGTGTAAGGCTTTTTTGCACAGCTTGTTTATCACGCGATGTTGCCCGTTTGAGCCAGCCCATTTGAGAGAAACGCCCCATCATCACTACATCGTCTACCGTGACGGGAAAACGCCAGTCCACTTCTTCGCGCTGCGGCACATAGGCCACACAATCTTGATGGGCACCAAGCGCTTCGCCATGGATGTAGATATTTCCCTGTTGCAAAGGCAGCAAGCCAACCAATGCTTTGAACAGCGTAGATTTTCCCGCTCCATTCGGACCGACCACAGCAACGCGTGAGCCGTGCGGCACTTGAAAACTCAAGTCGCGTAAGATGGTTTTTTCGCCATAGCCGATGCTGATATTTTTTACTTCGAGACGATGTGATGTATGAGACATGTCGATTTAAGATTTCTAGTTTGCGATTTTAGATTTGCACTTGAGAGACGCGCTTATTTCACTTCTATCTTACTTCAATCCATTCACGATTTCAGTTACATTATGCTTCATCATATCAATGTATGTAGCGGCGGGCTCGCCATCCGTCAGCGACTCGAGATAAAGTGTGTTCACTACTTTTACATCAGTTTCTGCGGCGATCTGATTTGCCAGATCTACATTTTCCACTTCACCCAGGAAGATGGCTGGCGCGCCAGAATTCTTGACAGCATCCACAGCGGCGGCAATCTCTTGGGCTGAGGCGCTGGCTTCAGAGCTAAAGCTGGGCAAAATGGTATCCACGATCTCAAAGCCGTATCGTTCGGCAAAATAGCCCAACGCCTCATGGTTTGTGACCAATAGACGATTTTCGGCTGGAATGCTATTCACCTGTTCGCTGATCCATGCATCTAAATCTTTCAACTGCACAATATAGGCGTCGGCGTTGGCTGCATAAATCTCTGCACCCTTGGGGTCTGCTTTGCTCAAGCCATCGCGGATGTTCTCTACATAGGTGACGACGAGATTTGGGTCCAGCCACATATGCGGATCGCCCGCCTCATGATCGTGACCATCGCCTGATTCTGCTTCATCGGCATGCTCTTCCATCTGATGCGGAGTTAAGCCTGTGGTGGCTTCAATGATCAAGCGTTCACCGCCTGCGTTTTCCAATAACGACTCAATGAAGTGTTCATACTCCACGCCGTTGAGAATCAATACATTACTTTCGGCGATCTTTGCAACATCAGTGGGGGCGGCTTGATAGGCATGTGGGTCTGCGCCAATGGGCAGCAATGCCTGTACCTGCAAGCGGTCACCAGCTACATTTTGGGCAATGTCTGCGAGGAAGGAGGTAGAGGCGAGAACGTTGAAGGTGTTGTCTACGCTTTGAGGGGCAGACCCACACCCGGCGAGGAAAAGAGCCGAAAGGGTTAATGTCACAATAATGGTATTGAAAATCTTTTTCATTTAGAACTCCTAAAATTTTCCCCTCATTGCGTGAGGGATTTTTTATACCTGCCCAAACGAAAAGCAGGTTTATTTACAGTTTGTGCAGAGACCGAAAAGTTGCAGCCAATGTTCCTGAATTTGATAGCCGGTCTTTTTCGCAATAGACTTGGTCAACGCATCGAGATCGTCGCCTTCGAAGAACTCGACCTGCCCACATTGCTGGCAAAGCAAAAGGTGTTGATGCCCATGCCCGGCTGAGATGAATGCCTGGCAGCCTATGGGCTGATGCACACGTTGAATGAGATGCAGCTCTTCGAGCTTTTCGAGCGTGCGATACACGGTGACCAAGCCCAAAGCGCGATATTTCTTGCGTGCCGCATCATAGACTTCGATGGGAGTCAGGGCATGTGAGTTACCAAAGACCGTATCCACCACGGCACGTCTCGCCGCTGTGATGCGATACCCGTTCTCATGTAATTGTTCGAGCCATGCTTCAGACGAAATAGACAAGGGTTTCCTTAATGAAAATCATTTTCAATTAGTATAAGGGTAGTTTTTTGAAGAGTCAAGCCATTTAAAAAGACATCTGAGGTCTTTAAGACCTCGGATGTCTGAAGCCTCTTACCAAACCCATTCGGGATTAAAGCCCTGTATTTCCAAATCTCTCACATCTCCGCTTTCCACATCCAATACTTGCAGGCGTGAAGAGAATGGAAAAACTTCGAGCGCGTATAACTCATACAACAAATACTTTCCATCTGGCGACCAGTTCAAACTGCCATGTAAAGCATCGGCGTCATTGGTCAGCATGCGGGCGTCACTGCCATCGGCATTCATCACCCAAATCTGATCGCCACGCGGCAGAGCCAGGTCTCGCCGCACAACAGCGATTTGCTCTCCATTCGGCGACCATGCTGCCAACGTATTCTCAAACCCTGCCCCCGGATTCACATTTACCAAGGTCTGCGACTCAACCCCATACAAGAATAGCTCGGTTACGAATTGATCGTTGCGAATGACCACATCACGCAACAGAATGACTTTACTGTTTGGCGACCACATGGCAGCCGCGCCTAAAACATTTTCGATGATACGCGTTTCGCCGTTCTCCAAGTTGTATAAGCGGATGCCCTCTGGTGTGGCATAACTCAGCCATTCACCACTGGGTGACCAGCGTGGGTTGCCGCCGGGCAGGTTTGAATCTTGAAATATAGGTTGGGCTTCCGCAGTCGTCACGTCTAACCACCATAAGGTTGGCAAACCGCTGGCGTTGCCATCCAAACTCATGTGTTCGTACACGATCCGCTGCGAGGTTGGCGACCAAACCAAACCCGAACAAATCGCATCGGCACAATCGGTTAACTTTGAAGCTGCCAGTGTCTCCAAATCTAATAACCAAATTTCGTTCGAGGTGCTGTCGTTTTGAATCGTGAAGACAGCCTGCGAGAAATCTGGAGAGATGGCGTACTCATCCACACTTTGATTTTCTGTAGAAACAAGCTGAGGCTGATTGCCTGAATAGTCTGTAATGAACAATTGCTTGATGCGACTCTCATTTTCACGCAGATAAAGAATCCGCGCCTCACTGGCTGACCTTTGAGTTGGCAGCGCAAACCCAATATTTTCCTTCGCCCGAACCGCCGCACCCCAAGTCAGCGCCGCGCCGAGGATGACAACGATCACAGCCGAAACGACGGGCAAGACAGGTGCGAAACGATCCAAGAAGCCCATGCGGTCGAAGAGACGGCGGCTATTGACCATGAGCAAGCCAATAACGATCAGCACTACTGCCAACCCAAGACTAAATGAAAGAATCAATGCCAGCCCAAGCAACAGGCGATTAATGGCAATTGCTACCAACAAGATCGCAATCGCGTCCGGGCAGGGAACGAGTCCGCCGCTGACGCCGAGGGCAATGAGCGAACGCCAGGTGAGGGCTTCGGGGACGTCATGCGAGTGCATTTTGCCGTCTCCATGATGATGCGTTCCGAGTTTGACGGTCTGTACTTTGACCGAGCCTGCTGGTTTTTTGACAGTTGATTTTGGAGTCAATGAAACATGTTTTGGTTGTGATTCTTTTGGCTTTCTTGAATTTCGCCAATAAATAAATCGTTGCCAAAGCAAATACACACCCAAGCCAAGGATCAACGCACCAGAGAGAATTTCAAGGAAAGGAATAATCGTTGTGGGCAGAATGTATTGCGATGCGGCTAAAGTAATAATGCCAAGCAAAAAGACCGAGCCGGTATGTGTGAGTGTAACTACGGTTCCCAACACAATGGCATGCCATGAAGTGCCACGTGACCCGACCAGATACGCCGCTACGACCGTCTTACCGTGACCGGGTGTTAAGGCATGAAGGGCACCGAGGGCGAGGGCAATGAGTAGTGCGAAAAAGTAAAAGGTGACAGAAAGTTCTTTGCTGCGAACTAAATCGAGCAAAATTTCTTGGGGTGAACGTTCAGAGAGTTCAGGGACAACTTGCTCGGCAGTTTCGGTTACGACATCTTTTTTCTGTCCGAACGGCAGGGCGGGTGCGCCGCTGTCCCATGTGGTGAGCAGGCGGCTTTGATCTTCGATGCTGGCGGGGTTGTGGATGTAGTCAATGGTGAGGATGTGACTCTTTTGCGAAGGGAAAAGGAAGGCGGATCTATCTTCGGTGGTGAGGTAGAACCAGTTGATGGATTTTGCAGCCTCCATGCCGTTTTCGATGACGATGCGTTGGGTGTTGTTGGTGCTTTGGCTTAAATCAGCAGAGAGGTTATAGACGATGAACTCTTCGCCCTCTTGAAACGCCTGAAGGGACGAGGGGGTTTTGATGGAGCCCACTGTCAGCGGGAGAGATTTTCCATCGAGGCTGATCAGGAACAAGTCGAGGCGTGAGGCGCTCCAGGTTTGAGCTTCATCTTCGCTCACGAAGCCATTCTGATCTGTATCCATTTCATTCCAAATAAAGTTGACGAGTAACGGTCCTGGTTTGATCTTCCATTCGACCTGCATCTCCGTTTGCGAGAGAGCGATGGTGATAGTGTGAGCGTAAATATCTGCTGGGTGGGCTCTGACGGTGTGAAGGGGCAGTATAAGAAAAGCGATCATGAAAATCGCTGTGAATTTGAAAAGATGTTTTTTCAATGGAACTCCTAGTAATTACCGTTTTTGTGAGGTGGGCGTTCTTTGCACGACGACGTGCGCCACGAAGTGGTAAGCAATCTTATGATTAAGTAAGAGATTGCTTCGGGCGAAGAAAAAGAGCGCCCTTGCAATGACGGAGTGGATTACGGCAACCACTGTGGCAGGATGCCTTGGGTGATGATTTTTGATTGAGAGGTGCCGTCTTGCCAGAGACCGATCTCCGGTTTGTATTGTCCCTTTAATTTAAACTGTTGGAAGAGCAGCGCATTGCCCCAAGGATCCCATTGTGGAGAGTTATAGGT
>JBDKJK010000129.1:0-2601 GCA_039796675.1 Chloroflexota bacterium | reverse complement strand
TCTTCGTTGGGGTGGTTTCCTTTTTTGCCCACGAAACCTGGAATTTGCCCTCCACCTCCACTGGGTGGATGGCACTTGGTTATCTCGTCATATTTGGTTCTGTGGTGATGTTCTATCTATTTGTCTATGTCCTCTCAAAATGGACTGCCTCTGCAGCCTCGTATTCGATTCTGTTCTTTCCGCTTGTCGCCACTTCATTGGCTGCCTGGTTGGCTAAAGAGATGGTGACCGTTCCATTCATCCTTGGCGGGTTGCTTGTCCTGGTTGGGGTGTGGGTGGGTGCGTTTTACACAAAAACTGGCTCTTGACGCTGGGCGTTGCTTGGCATAAAATTTCTTCACTATCTTATTCTACGAAAGGAGGCTCGAAAACATGCAAGCCATCACGGTATCTGTTGTTCCATTGTTTAGCGCGCCTCCCAGTGAGTTGATGTAGTCTCGTCTATCTCAGACCTTCAACCGCAGGCGTGCTCCGCCTGCGGTTTTTATTTAATCTTGTTGCGCCGCAGGAAATTGAATCTTGTGGTTTTTTTGTTAAATAAGGTTGAATAACAATGAGTAAGAATCAGTTAAATGATTATTTTGATGAACTGGACGAAATGGGCGATGCTCAGGATTCTTCCAGAAAACGAACATCTGTAAAACGCGAGTCCAAGCGAAAAGAAGTAGAGGCGAAGCTTTTCATCCGCGCTCAGGAGATCGCAAAGGAATTCCAGTTCACGTACAAAGCCGCACGTTTTGAAGAAGCTTGGCTGCTCGATTCGCTGACAGATATTTATGAACACCAATGGATCTCGGATGTATTAAGAAAGGTCAAAGGCGGCAAAGAAGCCTCGGTCTACTTGTGCAAGTCTGGTACCGATATGAGCGTGCCCTTCGTCGCCGCTAAGATCTATCGCCCAAGAGCGTTGCGAAATCTCAAGAACGATGCTGAGTATCGTGTTGGGCGTGTGGACTTGGATGCAGATGGCACGGCGCTGTGGAAGGAAGCCGATGTGAACGCCATTGCCAAGCGTTCTACCTATGGTGAAGAGGTCCGCCATCGATCATGGATCGCATATGAGTTCAAGACCATGGAAAAACTTTTTGAAGCGGGCGTATCTGTCCCCAGACCGTATGCCATGGAAAAGAATGCCATCGTCATGGATTTTATTGGGGATGAGTCTGCGGCTGCACCGATCTTGAATTCGGTCAATCTTTCTTCTGATGAAGCGCTCGCCTTGTTCGATAAAGTGCTTCGTAATATTGATATCATGCTTGCCAATGAATGTATTCACGGCGACTTGTCTGCCTACAATATTCTGTATTGGAATGGCGACATTACCTTCATCGATTTTCCGCAGATTGTTCTGCCCAAGTCGAACCCAACTGCATGGAATATCTTTCAACGTGACGTCGTCCGTGTTTGTGATTATTTCTCGGCACAGGGCGTCCGCTGTGATGGGCGCAAACTCGCCGCCGATATCTGGACTTCACATGGTTACCGAATTGGCAAACAGCTTGATCCCAAATTTCTTGACCCTGAAGATCCTGCCGACCGCAAGTTGTGGGAAAAACAAAAGTAAGCGAAAGCCAGTGTGGTATTCATCGCACTGGCTTTTTCTTTCCTCTTTCCTCCATTACAATCAAAGCTAGGAGATTAACTTTATGAACAACGTCCGTCCGCGAATAACCATGATGAGCCCAGAACAAATTCAAGAAGCGCACCGGAATGTTTTAAAGGTATTAAGTGAAACCGGTGTACGCGTTGACTCTCCCGAGATACTGCAATTAATAGAGCGAAAGCTGGGCTTGAAATCAAACGACCGTAATATTAAATTTCCGCCAGAGGTGGTGGAAGAAGCCATCAAGTCTGCGCCGAAGACCATTGATGTTTACAATCGCCGCGGTGACCACGCATTGAAATTAGGCGAAGACCGCCTACGCTTTGGGGTGGGGGTGACGGCATTGTTCTATCAAAACCCTGTCGATGAAACTCTCGATATTTTTAAACGCGAAAACTTTCGCGATCTGGTGCGGCTCGGTTCATCTCTTAAACATTATGATGTCATCTCAACGGTCGGCATTGTTCGCGATGTAAAAGAAGAATTGGGTGACATGTACGGCTCACTCGAACACATCTCCAATACCGCCAAGCCCTTGGTTCTGCTCGTTTCAGATGAAAATCGTTTTTCTGACGTGCTGGATATGTTCGAACATTTGCATGGCAAGGAAGTCGGCGATAAGCCTTTTGTGATTCCGTATTTCAACCCGGTCAGTCCGCTGGTGATGAATGCAGGCACGGTCGATAAGATGAAGGTCGCCATTGAACGCGGACTTCCCATCATCTTCTCCAATTACAGCATGGCTGGCGCATCCACTCCGCTCACCCCGGCAGGCACGCTCACACTACTCATGGCAGAGTTGCTCGCTGGTTTGGTCATCAGCCAGACCATCAAAAAAGGTGCGCAAATTTTATTGGGCATGCTGCCCGTTTACTTCGACATGCGCACCATGTTAAATTTCTACGACCCGCAAAGCATCCTCATCAGTGTCGCCTGTTCCGAGATGATGAAGTTCTACGGCATTCCACATTGCTCCACATCGGGCAGCGGCACTGGCT
>JBDKJK010000128.1:0-14610 GCA_039796675.1 Chloroflexota bacterium | reverse complement strand
AGTTGGGTCGGAGGACCGTACAACTCTTGGTTGATGAAGTTACCGATTCTGCCAATGGCTTGACCAAGCAAGGTAACGGGTGCAACGGCATCCATAAAGAGCCAAACATCATACCCGTTCTTACGCAGGTAAATGATCAATACGATTGCACCGAATAGCAGACCACCAAAGAAATGCAAGCCTGCGATCGGCGGGCGGATGATGGACAGGGGGTCTTCGATATAGGAACGGTTGCCGCCAATGAGGGCGTTCATCACATACCAAAGGCGCGCGCCTAAAATACCGGCAATGACCGCCCATACCATGGCATCGATCAACACTTCGCCATTCTCGCCGCGGCGGCGCACTTCACGTTCGGCGAACCAAGCGCCAATGAGTACACCAGACATGACGATCAACCCATACCAGGTCAACGTGACCTGGAGGGTGAATAGTTTAAAACTGAACAGAACAGGGTCTATCATGAATTACCTCTGAGTAAAATTTTGAAGATTATATCATTCAATAAATTCGACCACGGTCTGCCGTCCACCGTCAGCGGTCAGTATAAAATCAGTCTTGCGTGTTTCGTATCTATGATATTATCCCCAAGCATGCGATCTTAACCGCACACCGATGAACCCAAAGGACGAAACCATTTCATGTATGCATTCATAGCGAGGCGGCTTGTTGGGGTGATCGTCCTGCTTGCAGGCGTTAATTTTGTTTCGTTTGCTTATGCTCATTATGGCCGCTACGCCCAGCTTGAAAACAACCCGATCTTTGCCCGGCAGGAAGAGGTTGTGCCGGTCTTCCCCATTTATATTGAATACATTAATGCCTTTCTTAAAGGCGAGCCGCCTCAACTCCCAGCCGCGGCAGGGTTAACCGTCGTTGACCTTGTAGACGAAGCGGCAGACGCCAGTTTTGGGCTGCTGGCAATTGCCTTCACGATCAGCCTGGCATTGGGGTTATTTATTGGGATGAATGCCGCCAAAACAAACCCGCCGCATGTAAGCCGATGGTTGATTCCGCTTTCGACGGTCAGTTTGGCAATGCCCGGGTTTTATGTTGGCGCGGTACTCATCACACTTTCAGTCGCCTATCTATTCCTTTCCCCATCCACAAATGGAGACTTGCCCTTTCCACTGGGCGGTTTCGGCTGGGATAGTCACCTGGTCTTTCCAGTGATTGCGCTTGCTTTTCGCCCTACTTTGCAGATCGCCCAAATGACCGCATCTCTTTTAACGGAAGAATTCAATAAAACATATGTTACTGTAGCGCGTGCGCTGGGTCACTCGTGGCGGCTGGTAAAAGTGAAGACCGCCTTACGAAATATCTATGTGCCATTGTTGCAGGTGATCGCTTCATCTATCAGCTTGATGGTCGGCGAGTTGATCCTGGTGGAATGGTTATTCAGTTGGCCCGGCTTGGGCAGGCAATTGGCACTTTCCATTCGCCCGCCAGCGACAGTCACCATCGCCAGCGGAGTATTGCCTTCCTCTTATTTGCATGCTCCAACCGTTGCCACGGTCGTGACCGTTTTGGGCGCAATCCTAATTATTTCAAATACACTGGTAGCCATCTTTACATATGCATCCGACCCGCGGCTTCGCTCTCAGGGAAGGGACAAGGATGTCAACTAAACGCCGCCTCAACCTTCCATTGATGCTTGGTCTTGCCATCGTGGCATTTTCTCTCTTCCTTGCCTTTGCCGGACCCAGCCTCGCGCCACGCAATCCGCTCGAAGAGACAAGGGTCATGCAAGTGGAAGGTGGAAAATTCATCTCGGCACCTTTCCCGCCATTCACCTACCCCGAATATCCGCTCGGCACCGACGGCTGGGGGCGCGATGTATTAAGCCAGGTCTTGTGGGCACTACGCCCAACGCTCATTCTGACGGGATACGTAGCTCTGCTGCACCTCTTGATCGGAACAGTTATCGGTCTGCTAGCAGGGTGGAATAACAACGCCTTCGGTTCATTCTTAAACAACTTAATCAGTGCGGCTCTTTCCATACCGACGCTTTTGGTGGCGCTTGCCATCATTGCCCTCACTGCAGATTTTTGGCAACCTTGGGGGTTTGTCCTCGGGCTATCTCTCACTGGATGGGCTGACTCAGCCCGCCTCGTCCGCGAACAGACGCGCGTTGCAAAAGAACAATTATTCGTCGAAGCCAGCCGTGCACTTGGGCAGGGCAATTGGGCAATCGTCTTCAATCATATTCTGCGGCTCGTGCTTCCCTTTGTATGGATGCTGCTTGCGCTCGAGATCAGCTCAACCATTTTGCTCACTGCCGGGCTGGGATTCCTCGGCTATTATGTGGGTGGCGAAGTGTGGGTGTGGATTAGCGACACAACTGCCACACGTCTGCGAGGCATGCCGGAACTCGGTCAACTGCTTTCGGGGGTCAATGAAGATATTTATGTGAGCCCGTGGAAGTTATTCGCCTCTGGTACATTCGTATTCATCACTGTGCTTGGTTTCAATTTGCTGGGTGAAGGTTTGCGGCGCTTCGCCAATTCGGGTGCGCCTTCTCCGCGCTTCTTCGATCTCACTCACCGCCTGCGCTGGCAGTGGGATGAATACATTTATTCCCCGCTCAAAAAATGGGCGCGTGCTTATCCACTGGTCTTCACCCTTCTAGCACTTGGGTTGGTACTGGCGTTGAGTGGGCTCGTGAATCAAATGAAGATCTTAACTGCCTCCAAGGTTGTACAGTCGCAATCGCCGGGCGGGCATTTATGGTCGAGTCAATCCGGGTCGCCTACGGCAACTTTGTTCATGAATGCACCGGGGGTCGAGGCGCCGAGAGTGGAGTGGACTTTCAGCGATGCCGAAGGCTTCTCAGGCGGACCCGCCGTCGCCGCGGATGGAAGCATTTATATCCTCTCGAAGACGGGCACGCTTCATGCTCTTAATTCAGATGGGTCTGCCAAGTGGAGCGCATCCATCCCTGCGAACGGAGTAGGTACCCCAAGCTTGGATGCCTATGGTAATGTTTATGTTTCAGATATGCTTGGCGCATTGACCTCATTCACGCCAACCGGTGAGCAACGCTGGCGGCTCGAAGTGCCGGATAGCCTCGAAGCCACCTCAGGACCGGTGGTCGGGAATAACAACATTGCCTATTACATGGTGATCGGAAATATACGTGCCGTCTCTGCAGATGGCGTCTTGCTGTGGGATGCAAAAGCATTCTCACGTCGTGTCGCATTTACCCCTGTTCTCAGCCCGGATGAAAAATTTATTTTCCTGCGAAATACGATTATTGACAGTGTCACTGGCAAAGTGATCAAATTCGATGAACTGCCAAATGCCGAACAGTACATGGTTGGTCAAAGTGGTTTGTTGTTTTCAAGGTTCGAGAATAAGATGACAGGTTGGGAATATCTCGATGGAAAAGCGGAACAGCGCAGTTATATGGAATGGTCGCGTACGGCTTTCTTTGGCTTTCCTGGGTTGGCGGGCGTTTTTGCTGATGGTGGCATTTGGATGCATTACCGAGGCGAAGGAACAGAAGACACGACCCTGCTCTGGCTGGATAAAAAAGGAAATCAACTTAATCGTGCGCCTTTTGCATACCGCCCCAGCCTTCTGGGAGGGATGGATAAAAACTTTGTTTTCTATTTATGTGGAACACGCATCGATCGTATTGAATGCGCCGCCGTAGAAAAAGGTGCCGACGAACCCAAGTGGACTCTTACACTTGAAGAGGCTCTCAGCGTATCGGGGTTGGCTCTGATTCCTGAAAGGCTTTACGTCGCCGCAGAGGATGGCATTCTATTTGCAATTGGGAGTGAATAGCTAAGAAAGCTTCTGAAAGTCTTATATTCAACCACAAAGGCACCAAGCCTAAAAGACTCTAAGAATAAAAAAATTTGGGACTTCGTGCTTTAGAGACTTAGTGGTTCTTTTTCAGACACTCTCTAAGTCAGGGGTTGCGCAAACCCTCCAAAAACGACAACCGACGGCAGATGAAGTTTGCCGTCGGTTGTCGTTTTTTATGAGCCCGCATTCTCTCAACACACAAAAAATAATTCAGATAATGTTTATCAAAAAAAGATAAATTAAATGATAAACAATAGATATTTGTCATTTAATAATGTGATTAATAACACATCAAAATATCGGGGGAAATTCATACAATCGTTGTAAACGTTGATACCCAAAGTAAACATTGGATCGAAGGACTCATGTTCCGCGTAAACCGCCAAACCGATTATGCCGTTCGCGTTGTTCTGGCTCTCGCCAAGAAGCCGCAAGGCACTCGCCTGCCCACTTCTGAGATCGGGCGTGAGATGTTAATTCCGCCTGCCTTGTTGCAACGTATCGTCGCAGAATTGGCGAGCAGTGGCTTCATCAAAACCCAGCCCGGGCGCGATGGCGGTATTAGCCTTGCTGCTCTTCCAAATCAAATTACTTTGCTTCAAGTCGTTGAACGTTTTGAAGGTCCGCTTGTTATCTCTGATTGCATCCTAAAGGAAGGCGACTGTCCGTTCGAAGATAAGTGCCCGGTAAGCTGCCAATGGAAACGCCTGAATGACCTGTTGCGCGCCGAAATGGCTCGCATTTCGTTTCAACAATTGGTGGAAGATGGGATTCAGATCGAAGCCAAGTTGGATCATTCCGGCTCGATCCCGCTCAAGCTTGCTCCTGCACCTTCAATCATTCCCGTCCCTGAACGCATTCATACATGAGCAAAACATTCTTCTATGGCATGTACGCCATCTCCGCCCTCCTCGTCCTCTCTGCCTTTGCCTTCAAGGTGTTTCAGCCCATCCAGGTTCTGCCGCGCATGCGCATTGCACCCGCCTATAACTTTGTAGACCAAAGCGGAGAACCCCTCACCAGCGAAACCCTGCGCGGACAGTTCGTGCTGTACTCCTTTACATACACCAATTGCCCAGCACCTTGTTTCAATTCAAATGAAACCATTCAAGAGATCCAATCTCGCCTCGGGGAAGTGGATCTGGGTGGCATTCCCGTCTCTTTCGTAACCATCTCCATTGACCCAGAGCGTGACAAACCAGATGTCTTGAACGCTTACGGCTCTGCTCTCGGTGCAGACTTCACGCAATGGAAGTTTGCGACCACAGAAAACAAATCCCTGCTCAAGACCGTGGTTGGCTCAGGCTTTGAAACTTACTATGAAGACAAAGGCAACGGCAATTTCGCGCTTGACCCCGGTTATGTGCTCGTCGATGGTTGGGGCATCATCCGTTCGGAATATCGTTACACCACTGAAGTTTCAGACGCAGACCGCATTCTGCGTCACCTTGGGGTACTGGCAGACGAAGTACAGCACAGCACAGGTTCTTCAAAACTAGCGTATGAAGCGGCGCATTTATTTTTGTGCTATGCGCCATGATGATAGATAAGCAGAAAGTAGGCAAGTAGACACGCATGAAAGTTAAAGTTTTTATATCGGTAGTGGCAGTAGTTCTGGGTCTGGCAGTCGGGTATTACTTTTTTCAACCGCACACCTTTCATGGCACAGTAATCCAGTCACCGGAACCTTCGTTTGATTTCAATCTCACTAGTTCCAGCGGAGACGTCTCACTCAGCGATTATCGCGGCAAGCTGGTGCTGATCTATTTCGGCTACACCTTCTGCCCCGATATTTGCCCGGCGACGTTGGCAAACGTGGGTCAGGCATTGCGTGACCTCGGCACACAGGCAAATGATATTCAAGTCATCATGGTTTCGCTCGACCCAGAGCGCGATACGCCTGAAAAACTAAGCAAGTATGTTGGTCAATTCCATCCCTCCTTTATCGGTATCACCGGCTCAAAAGAACAATTGGATGAAGTCGCTTCGTTGTATGGCATTTTTTATCAAAAGACCGAAGGCAGCGATGCAACCGGGTATCTGCTTGACCACACCGCCACCCTGCTCGTGCTTGACCGGGAAGGCTATTTGAAGTTGGTATTTCCATTCGGCGTGACTTCACAGGATATCGCCGATGATCTGAAGTACATGTTACGGCAATAAGGCGGCGGACCGCCCCAGCGTAGGCATATGCCAGGGTCCACCGCTCAGTTTGCGGAGCCGCATGAAGCGGTAGCAATCCTAAATTCTATTTTTCAAGGAGAATGAATCATGGCGAAGAAAGATAAAGAAGATGATGAGTTCCGCCCGACTGGCACGATCGCCGTTTTGACGATCTTTGTCATCACACTCATCGCAATTTGGGCAACGATCTATTGGATCCTTGTCGGACGTGGAGGCACACTATGAGCACACAGAAAATGCATATCGACACCTACGAACGCAACTGGATGATCTTCAGTTTCGTCCTGCTGATTTTGTTTGCCACAGCCGTCAGCGTGGCAGCCTTTGGCATGGGCATTCAGGTGCCCGCTCCTGAACAGCGTGTGGACCCACGCACGGTGGCAACTGATCCGAACAGCCCATGGTCGAACCCGGGCTTGCGTGAAGTGGCTCCCGGCAAATACGATGCCTATGTTCTGGCTCATGCCGTTCCGCAGTGGGAATACCTCCCCAAGGAAATGACCGTGCCTGCCGGTTCAAGCGTTTCGTTCTACGTTACGTCTTCCGATGTTCAACATGGCTTCATGATCCAGAACACCAACGCAAATTTCATGGTGCTGCCTGGTCAGGTTTCCAAGTTGACCATCAAGTTCGAGAACCCCGGTACCTATAACTTCATCTGCACCGAATTCTGCGGCGCGGGTCACGGCGTGATGTACGGCGCGATCATTGTGACGCCGTAATGCCAGGAGAAACAATCATGACACAATATCAATTATCTGCTTCAGAAAAGAAATTCATCGGCTCCCATATTCTGGTTGCCATCCTCGCGCTCGCAGTCGGAAGTTTGTTTGGTCCACTGCAGGCTTTCGAACATGCCGGTTGGGATTTCTACCCCTATCTCAAGCCGCTGATCAAATCGTACTATCAAGGTCTCACCGTTCACGGCGTGTTGAACGCATTGGTTTGGACGACCTTCTTCATTATGGGCTTCCTGACCTTCAACGTTATTTTCGGTCTCAAACGCCCGCTTAAGAACCCGATTTTGAACAAAGTCGGTTTCTGGATGATGGTCGTCGGCGTAGTTGCGGCGGCGATCCCGATTTTGGCGAACGAAGCCACCGTACTCTTCACCTTTTATCCTCCGCTTAAAGCCAATTGGGCTTTCTATTTGGGTCTTACCCTGGTAGTGGTCGGTAGTTGGGTCGAAGGCTGGGGCTTGTTCATGACTTATATCGCCTGGCGCAAAGAAAACGCCAATGAACGCACACCCTTCGTTGCCTTTGCCTCTCTCGTCACTGCGGCACTCTGGCAGATCTGCACCCTCGGTGTTGCCGTTGAAATCCTCACCATGCTGCTGCCCTGGCCACTCGGTTTGATCGAAGGTGTTGACCCGCAGCTCGCCCGTACCTACTTCTGGTTCACGGGTCACCCGCTAGTCTACTTCTGGCTCCTGCCTGCCTACATCTCCTGGTATGCCATGCTCCCCAAACAGGCTGGCAACGGCAAGATGTTCAGCGACTCGCTCGCCCGCCTTTCCTTTTGGCTCTTCCTCGTGCTCTCCACCCCCATCGGTGTCCATCACCAATATGTAGACCCCGGCGTTTCCCCCACCTGGAAGTTCCTGCACTCCATGTTCACCTTCGGTGTGTTCTTCCCCTCCATGATGACCGCCTTCACCGTGGTCGCCTCACTTGAACACGGCGCACGCAAGAACGGCGGCAAAGGCGCACTGGCTTGGATCGGCAAATTGAACTGGAGCAACCCCTCCGTGGCTTCACAGCTTCTTGCAGGGCTTCTGTTCTTCTTTGGTGGTATCGGTGGTTTGGCGAATGCTTCCTATAACGTCAACCTCGTGTTGCACAACACCGCATTCATCCCCGGTCACTTCCACCTCACCGTGGCAACCGCCGTTACCTTGAGCTTCATGGGCATCTCCTACTGGTTGGTTCCCTACCTCACCGGTAAGAAGCTCTGGCAGCCGAAATGGGCGACCATTCAAGCCTGGGTATGGTTCGTGGGTATGATCATCTTCTCCAACTCCATGCATGTGCTTGGTCTGTTGGGCGCTCCCCGCCGCGTACCGCTTGGTTTGGCTCCGTATGTTCCTGAAGAATGGAACAGCCGCCTCTTCCAGGTTGGCGTTGGTGGTGCCATTCTCTTCGTCAGCGGACTCATCTACCTCGTGGTCATGTTCAAGACCGCCACGAACAAAGAAAGAGTCGAAAGCGAAGTGGAAGTTCCCATCGCCGAAGCCATGCAAGACCCCGCCAATGGACCCGTCTGGCTCGACCGCTGGGCTCCGTGGATCTATGGCGCTCTCGCTTTGATCGTCATTATGTACGGTCCGCTGCTCTTCGACATGATCAAGAACATCGCCCTCACCTCCCCCGGCTTCCGGGTTTGGTAATCGTATAAGAGGTGACAGTCATGGCGCTGTAGCGTCATGACTGTCACCTTATTTTTTTTCGCAATTTTTTAATACTTCCCTTTTCCTTTATTGTTATCTGCATGCGAAATCATTCATTATCTTTTTTGAAACCATGAACACTCCCCCCAACAAAAAACAACTGACGGATACCCTCTCAGAACGCAACCCCAGCGTGGATTGGAAAACCCGCCTCAATTCTCCCAGCCGCAAACTGCTCGGGTTTCTCGAAGGCATTTCCCTACGCCTTGAAGCGCCCATCCAGTGGCTCATCCACGACCCGCGCTTCAATCCGCTTTATCACACAGGCACGATCACCATCTTCCTGCTCATCGTCATTTTGCCAACCGGCATCTACCTGACGATGTTCTATCCGTTTGGGTTCACCTTTTCATATCTTGCCGTATCAAAAATAGAATCGAATCTCATTGGGCGCATCATCCGCGCCTTGCATCGTTATGCATCAGATGCGGCGGTTATCTTCGGTTTATTACACGGCTGGCGCACCTTCTTTCAAGATCGCTTCCGTGGTCCGCGCTGGCTTGCGTGGGTGACGGGTGTTGGCATGGCTGTTGTCATCTGGTTCATCGGCATCACTGGCTACTGGCTCATTTGGGACGACCGCGCCGGGCTGCTGAATCAAAGTCTGTTTAAAATTCTTGGCAATTTCAAAGCTGGTCAAACCTTCATCGTAGATTATCTCGTCGGCGATGCGGCGGGCACGGGCTGGGTCTTCATGATGATCGTCATCGTCCTGCACCTCGGTCTTTCGGCGCTAGTGGGATATTTCCTCTGGCTGCATCTCAAACGCATGAGCCGCGCCAAATGGATGCCGCCGCGATATTGGATGATCATCTCCATTGTGGTTTTGTTGCTTGCGGCGGCGCTCTTCCCTATTGGCATGTTGCCCCCGCTGAACGAAACCCAATTGCCTGCCCAAGCCCCGATTGACTTATTCTATTTATTCTACCTGCCCACCTTCCTGCGCGGACCTCAAGCCCTGTTCTGGAGCATTTTGCTTTTCATTATTGGGCTGGTCACCGCCCTGCCATGGATCATGCCGCGCGCCAAGGAACTGAAACCCGTCAAAGTAGACCTTGCCAATTGCGACGGCTGCACCCTCTGCGAACGGGATTGCCCGTATCTTGCCATCAAAATGATTCCGCGTACCGATGGCGCACGTCCCAAATTCCAGGCAGATATTGACCCGAATCTTTGCGTTTCCTGCGGCGTGTGTATTGGCTCCTGCCCCGATAATGCCCTGACCTTCGGTGATATTCCGCTCGACCCGATGTGGAAGAATACGCTTACACAGGTTGCCGAAAAGAAAAATATAAAGGTCGTCTTCACCTGTGAACGGCATGCCATGCATGGGGTTGGGGCACACTTCAACGACCCGAAGGTTCATATCATTCCGCTGACCTGTATTGCAATGGCGAATCCCAACCTCGCCGCTCAAGCATTGGCAGCAGGCGCAAGCGATGTGCAATTCATCGGTTGCCCACCCGAAGATTGTGCCAATCGTGAAGGTAACACATGGATGAATGACCGTATCAATGGCAAGCGTTTACCCAAACTAAAACCCAACTTCATTCCCTTGGTTCACACGGCTTGGGCGGCGCCCACAGACTTTGGGAGCGCAATCAAGTCACAGATTAAGTCTGAAGCGAATGCTTTTACTCTTAAACTCAATCCAAGTCACGTGCGCTTCATTCTGCCTTTGCTGGGCATCATGGCGCTTGTGATGGCATTCCAACTTTGGTTAAGTGATCGCCCTACTCCATTCTATGATGAGACTTCTGCCTCGCTCATGATTCAGATGACGCATCACAGTGGGTACGCCATTCATAATGTGACGCCTCCTGCGACCATTGAGCCGGATCTTGACCAGCCGATTCGCATTACGCTGGAAGTGAACGGAGATGTGTTGCTCGATGAGACGTACACTGCGCGAGATAATCACATCAACCAGGGTGCGCGCATCTTTGAACAGATTTTTCTACCGGTCGGCAAACATCATGTAACGGTTAAGATGTATGATCGCGCTGATGCGAGTATTGAACAAATTTTGTTTGACGATACGATTACGCTTGATCCTCAGCAGGCACTCACCATCAACTTCCGCGATGTTCACCTGCCCGACCCGAAAGCGGGCGAACAACTTTATTACGAAACAGCCTCAGGTGTGAATGCAGGCTGCCGCATATGCCATTCGTTGACAAAAGATGAGCGCATCATCGGTCCTTCGTTCTACGGCATTGCAGACCGAGCAGGCGAACGCATCCCCGGCATGACGGCTGAAGAATATTTGCGCCAGTCTATTTTGGAGCCGAATGCTTTTGTCGTCTCTGGCTACCCTGAGGGGCAGATGATCCAAAACTTTGGCGATATTTTGACAGAAGAACAGATCAATGACTTGATCGCATTCTTATTGACATTGGAAGAATAGACCACTGACCACTGACGATAGACAATGGACAACCTTGGTCAATGGTCTATCGTCTGTGGTCTACATAAAAGGAAATCCATGAAAAAACTTTCACTCCTGCTTTTACTACTTTCTCTTACGCTTACAGCTTGTTTTCCACGCCGCACACCTGCTCCGCTCGGGGCGGATGCCCCCGCAGACAATGTGCCGAATATCATCGGCGAATTTGCGCTGAATGCCGAAGATGCCACAAAAGAACGCTATGGCGGCTCTCTCTTTGTGACGGCAGGCAGCCAGCCTAATGAATACAATCTTCAATGGTTGGTTTCTGGCGATATTCAAGAAGGCGTCGGCACGCTGGAAGGGAATCAATTGACCTTTACCTGGAAAAGCATGGAAGGTACAGACCAACACCTTACTGGCTATGGTACGTATACCGTGACCGTCAATGGCGAACTGTACGGCGTCCGCTATGTAGATGGGGTAGATGCGCCCGGCACAGAGTCGGCATACCCGAACCCGAAGTAACTGCCCACCTCTGTTAAACCATCATCCTAAATAGGATGACTTATCATACAACCCTCATTTGAATATCAAGATATTAATTGGCGATGTACCAAAGCAGCGTTCGTAACCTAGAATTGTCATAAAGTTCGAATACCTCGATCCATATTGATGCTGTTTCCAGCGAATGGCTATTTAAGATGCCATTCGCTGGATTTGCAAAACCGTATACTGCTAGATGAAAATTAGCTTTGAAGCCCGCTTGCATGGCATGCATGGAAGTGCTATAATTCGATTGTTCCCCATGCCATTTGACAAAGTATTGCAGTGAAAGTAATTTGTACTAGTATTGTGTCTGTAAATTGAATCTCAAAATCTTAAACTTCACCCCACATCCTATCAAAAATCATTAGGAAACTCGCCAGCCCAAGAGGGGACTGGTCTTTTCACATTTCTCATCCCAAAACAAACCCACATGCCAAATAAACCTACAAACACGCCCAATCGTCCCAGCAACACCACAAGAAGACCCTATAACCGTTCACCAAAGCCGAACAATGGAAATCGTTCGTACGAACCAAAGCCTTCCAGCCCGGTCGTTGAATCTTCGAATATTCCCAGTGCCCCAATTCCTGAAAATTCATTTACGCCGAGAGAGAGAAAAATGAAAATATTAGAACTGGAAAATGAACCCCTTGCCAAGCTTCGTGCAATGGCAAAGGATCTGAATATTCAAAATGCCAACCGCCTCAAGAAAGAAACTCTCGCCATGATGATCCGCGAGGCAGAGGCACAGAAGGAAGGCATTGAACTCCGCGGCGGTATTCTCGAAATTATGAGTGAAGGTATTGGCTTTCTGCGAGCCACCAATTATCGAATAAGTGATCAAGATGTTTATGTTTCACAGGCACAATTAAGGCGATATGACCTTAGAGCAGGAGATTTGGTGATCGGGCAGGTTCGCCCTCCTCGTGAAAGTGAAAGACACTTCGGTTTACTAAAAGTTGAATCCATCAATGGCATCGACCCAGAAGATGCAGTGCGTAGAACTGTTTTTGAAAATCTCACCCCAATCTTCCCAGATAAGCGTTTTGACCTGGAAACAGACCCGAAAACTTTAGCCCCACGTTTAATTAACTTAATTGCACCCATCGGTAGAGGACAGCGCGGCTTGATTGTTTCGCCGCCAAAGACGGGGAAGACCACCATCCTCAAGCAAATTGCAAATTCAATTTCAACCAAATACCCAGATGTTCACTTGATCATTGCCCTCATCGGCGAACGCCCCGAAGAAGTGACCGATATGGACCGCTCGGTAGATGCCGAAGTGGTCGCTTCAACCTTCGATGAGCCGGTCACCTCGCACGTCCGTACGGCAGAACTCGCCTTAGACCGCGCTAAGCGATTGGTGGAGATCGGCCGACATGTAGTAATCTTAATGGACTCGATCACCCGCCTCGCACGTGCCTACAACCTGGTGGTAAACCCCTCCGGGCGCACACTCTCTGGCGGTATGGATCCTTCTGCTCTCTACCCGCCCAAACGTTTCTTCGGTGCGGCTCGTAACGTGGAAGAAGGCGGCTCGCTGACCATCATCGCTACCTGCCTCGTCGACACCGGCTCGCGCCTCGATGATGTGGTCTTTGAAGAATTCAAAGGCACCGGCAATATGGAATTACACCTCTCGCGCAAATTACAGGAACGCCGCACCTTCCCCGCTGTGGATCTTGAACGCTCGTCCACCCGCCGCGAAGACCTGCTACTCGGACCCGACCTGCTCCAGCGTGTTTGGCTCTTACGCCGCATGTTCGTACAGATGACCTCTTCCCAACCCGCAGGCGCAGGCATGGACCCGTCTGTTGCTACAGAAGCTATTTTGACCCGTTTGGAAAAATCAAAGAACAATATCGAATTTTTGGAAAACCTTACTAAAGAAGCATAACCACAGATTACGTCTTTTATTGAATAAAAATGAATCTATTCGAAAGAATCAAATCCATCTTACCTGCGAAAAAGAAAGAAGAAGCTCAGTCGTCTGAACCCGTTCCTGCCGCGAATGAACCCATCACGGCTCCACGCAAAGACGTGAAGAAGGCAGATCGTTTCAGCCTGATCAGTTGGGTGGTGACGATCTTTGTAGTTGCCGGTTTATTGGGGGGAACACTATATTACAAAAGCACCCTTCCGCCCGTTGTTGTGACCGTTCCTGCAGCAACAGAAGAAGCTTCGAACGGCAGCGTGCCTGTCGTAGTAGACCCAGGCACGAGCGTGGAAGGAAGCGGTTTCTTCCCAACCATCTTTCGTAAATTACAGGTCAAGACCAACATTCCCGAACGTCCACGCTACGACCCGACGATCTACCGTGTGGTGCGCGGCGATTCAATGTATCGGATCGCAGAAGAATACAAGATCAAGTCTGAAACTATTCTATATGTCAACGACCAGTTGGAAGATAACCCACACAGCCTGCGCCCAGGCATGGAGTTGACCATCCCGCCGGTGGATGGCTTGTATTATGAATGGAAAGAAAGCGACACTTTCGAACTAGTGGCAGAAGAATTCTTTACCGAGCCAGAAGAGATCATCAACTTCCCAGGCAATCAGATCGACCTGACCAACCCAGCTATTGAGCCCGGCGCTACTGTGTTTATTCCGGGTGGGTCGCGTGAGTTGCGTAACTGGTCGGCAGATCTTGCCACATCAACACGCGGCGCAAACACAGGCACCGGCGGCACCAACGCCACCAATGCTTGTGGGGGTGGTCCTGTTGGCAGCGGATTCGGTTGGCCCGCAGATGATCACACCCTCTCAGGCAACGCCTATGGACCCGGTCACTTAGGAATTGATATCAGTGCTCCCGAAGGGGCAAATGTGTATGCGGCTGGCACAGGGGTGGTGACCATGGCGGCAGGCGGCTGGAATTATGGCTATGGCAATGTAGTGCAGATCGATCATGGCAATGGCTATGTGACGGTCTATGCCCACTTAAGCACGATCCTCGTTTCGCAATGCCAGACCGTTGTGCAGGGGGCAGGAATCGGGCTGGCAGGCAATACAGGCAACTCGTTTGGTGCGCATTTGCATTTTGAAATTCGCGTCGGCGGCTCGAATATTAACCCGTACGATATTGTTCAATAGTAACTAAAACCTGACAGGTCTTAAAGACCTGTCAGGTTTTTAACCTCATGAACGAAACATCCCTCAAAAAACAACTTGCAAAATTGAATCTTGGCGGCTTGCGCTATTTTGATTCGATTGGCTCCACGAACGACGAAGC
>JBDKJK010000127.1:0-3777 GCA_039796675.1 Chloroflexota bacterium | reverse complement strand
CATCTTTCTCAAAGCCGAAGAAGGTGTAGAAACTCGCGTTGACTTGATGTGTTTCAAGCAAAAGTGAAATTGCTGGTTCTTTGTGGGCATAGTAGCGTGAGCGCCAGCCATAGGTGGAGTTAGGGTCAGCGCGGAGGGTGGTGAATTTGCCTTCACCGTTTATTAAGCCAGTTTGAATTTTGTAGGTACTCGCTTCGTAATTCAGGAGAAGCGAGTTTTCTTTTTGTGTGAATGAGACATCGTTCAAGAGCCAGTGCAGGGTGTAGTGATGCGGCTCATTCGCTGCGAGGTCGTCAATTATCAGCCACCTGTCCCCTTCCAATGCCATGACGGTGCGTTTGTGATTAACGGGTTTGTAGCTGTCATGTTCGCCTTGCCAGAGATTTTCGGTTTGCTTTAGAACTTTGCCTTTTGCCCAATTTGTCCATGTGAAGCGGCTGACGAGGGTCATTTGGTCTTTGCCGTCTACGGTGACAGTATTATGCGCGGACGTTCGCGCCAGCCCGTTGCGCCAGATACCTTCGCCGGAATAAAGGTAGGTTCCGGCGTCGATGGCGATGTTGTGAGCACCCATCCACAAGTCCATGTGGAGCTGGTCGGCGTGCGAGGGGCGGGAGATGAAGTTGGTGCAGCGCAGGATGGTGTGGGAGTTGGTATTGCGGAGGATGTAGGTGCCGCCATCAGGAAAATTTTTACCGCCAAGCTCGCTAAGAGCGCGAAGAAAACCTTGTTCTTTCTTTGCGTCCTTTGCGTGCTTTGCGGTTAATTCTTCTCCGCAAATCCAGAAGACATCTTCGTCCCAATCGCCAGGTTCAAACATGGGTTGACCGGTGGTGATGACTGAACCGAGTTGCAATAGCGGACGGTAGTCGGTGAAGTCGCAGTTGTTGAGGGGAAGAACTAATGCCCCGTCGTTGGAGCCGTAGACGGGCATGTGCCCG
This sequence comes from Chloroflexota bacterium, assembly GCA_039796675.1. Taxonomy (GTDB): domain Bacteria; phylum Chloroflexota; class Anaerolineae; order Anaerolineales; family Villigracilaceae; genus Villigracilis. The sequence continues at coordinate 2,836 of JBDKJK010000127.1, read as the reverse complement.
GTGGTGGGGTTGATGAGGTGGGAAAGATATTGAATTGAATTCGCAATCTGTTTTTTAAATTCATCCGAAAACTCTATCCCGTCATTGCGAGGGCGATGATCTTCCGCCCGAAGCAATCCCCTAGCCTGATCATGAGATTGCTTCGCCGCAAAGAACGCGGCTCGCAATGACGGGTTATCTTGGTTGAACTTGCCGAGTTGGATGGCGTAGAGATAAAGATGAAGAATAAAGCGATGGTAGTTGAGGGAGTACATGGCGTAGCTGCCGTCGGGGAAGATTTGTTTGGCTGCTTCTTCTTCGAGCAGGCGTTTGCCGAGGGGGAAATATGTTTTCGCGTCTTTGAGTTCGGGGAATAATAGACCGACCATCCATAGCCCGAAGGCTTCGCTGATGGTGTGGTTGCTGCGGGTGGAGATGGCGTAGCCAATGTTGGCGTGAATCCGTTCGGCTTGGGATGCAACGTATTGAGTAAATTGGGAGATTTGTAAATTGGTAGTAGATGGCGAGTGGATGAAGGCGTAGAAGCCGAAAGTCCATGCCATGAGACGGAGGGCGATCTCTTGTCCGTCTTTCCAGTTAGCGCCGGTGTTAGGGGGATTGTGGTCCGCCCAGTCTTGGATGAGTTGCCAGAAGGCTTGGGGGTATTTTTCGTCGCCGGTGGCAGCGTAGGCACGAACGAGGGTGTAGACAAAGGCGAAGCGGTTCGGTTCCCAGATGAATTTGATGTCGGTGGTGGAGTCGTCGGAGATTTGGGACCAGTGTAAGGTAGTTGGTAATTGGTAATTGGTAATTGGGTCTTTGTGCCAATTGGGAGGGAAATTTGTTTGGTGATATTCGTGGGAGAAGTATTTGAGTTCGCCGCTTAAAAGGCGATTTGCTTCTTCGATGGCTTGTGTGCTGTAATCTGGGCGAGGGAACCTCGCCCCTACGGCGGGGAAGAATTTTGGGGCGTTTTGTTTGCGCCATGTGGCGTAGGAGTCTGAATCGGAGGGGATGGATGGGTGGAGCCAATGTTTGAGCGGACGGTCATCCCATTGGTATTGCGGGGTTTGCAGGCGGATGAGTCCGGTGCGGAGGCGGAAGGCGTAGGCGAGGCGAAAGGCTGACCAGCGTGGACCAAGTTCGAGGAAGAGTGAGGCGAGGTTTTTTATCCGATTGAGCATGAGGTTTTTATGGGACGCGGACGAGCGCGGAAAACGCGGATAAAAAATCAGCGTCCATCTGCGTTTATCCGCGTCCTATTTTAGTTGTATAACGAGAAAGAGCCAACCAGAGAAGCGGAAGTCCGATGATGATTAATGGCGGGGCGTAGGGTTGTCCCCAAGACCAGGCGTAGGCGAGGGCGGCGGCGAGGAGGGTGAGCAGAATGTAGAGGGCGCTGACTTGGGCGTGTTTGTAGCCGCCGATGACGAGCCGTTGATAGAGGTGGGTGCGATGCGCGGCGAAGACGTTCTCGCGTTTGCGGGCGCGGCGGATGAAGGTGATGCCCGCGTCCATGATGAAGGTCCACATCAGGAGGGTGCCGAGCATGAGGGCGTCGCCGCCTTCGCTGGCGGAGAGGAGCGGGAGGACGGCGAAGGTGTAGCCGAGGAAGGTGCTGCCTGCGTCGCCCATGAAAATTTTGGCGGGTGACCAGTTGTGAAAGAGAAAGCCCAAACTTCCCGCGGCGACGGCGAGCGCGACCCAAAAAACAAAGTTGTGGCTTGTACGCGTGGCGAGGAACATCCAACCGAGGGCGGCGGCGAGCGCGACCCCGCCTGCAATGCCGTCGATGCCGTCCATGAAGTTGTAGGCGTTGGTGAGACCGACGATCCAGAGGATGGTGATGATGAAGCCCACGATGCCGAGCGGAAGTTGCCCAAAGAGCGGAATGGTGACGGATTTGAAATAGCCCATGCCAAGCACGGAGGCGAGCGCGACCAGCGCTTGCACGCCAAAGCGGACTCGCGGGCTGAGCGAATGGACGTCATCCCGCCAGCCGAGGTAGGCAATGACCATACCGCAGATGAGGTAGATGAGGCTATGAGTGAGATTTGAGTTGAAAGCGGCGACGCATCCCGCCACGAGGACGACGATCACAATCGCCACACCCCCACCGCGCGGAGTGGGCGCGGAATGCGAACTACGTTCGTTGGGATGGTCGATGATGTGGCGGCGTTCAGCGTATTGACGGATGATCCACACGCCGAGGGCGGAGAGGATGGTGAGGAGTGCGAAGATGAGGATGGAGGTCACGGGGGTGATTCTAAACGAGAAATCGGTTTAGGCTTTGGTTTAGATTTAATCTTAACAATAAAATGCTCTCAGGGTTTACCAAACAGCACACTTTAAACATAATGTGTGTAAAATAGCTATATTACGAAATAGCATAATTTTGGGAGCACAATATATGAGGAAAATTTCGTACGAAGATTTGAGCAATAATATTGAAAACAGAAAACCCCAAGATGCAAATTGGCGACAGTCTTTACGTGGAGTGGACTTAAGCGATTTAAACTTAAGCTCAGGTTTCAACACAGTTGGCATGCTTGTTGGGGCAAATCTTGAATTGCGCGACTTAAGGAATGTAATCTTTCCATTCAATGCTGATCTAAGCATAACTCGATTATATAGTGCTTTACTGGACGAATCGAAATTAGTTTCATGCCTACTAGTAAGTGCGGACTTAAGTTATGCAAGATTAAATCAAACGCAATTGGATTACTGCAAACTAGACAGGGCAAGTTTAAGTAGTGCATCATTAAGAGAAGCAAAGCTTAGCCATGCTAGCTTACAAGGATGCGACGCAAGTGGCGCTGATATAAGTCTAACCGACTTAAGTCATTCAAAATTAAAT
>JBDKJK010000126.1:0-7218 GCA_039796675.1 Chloroflexota bacterium | reverse complement strand
TAAAAAGATCTCGGCTAATTTAGAACGTGGAATGAAGTGGCAAGCTGATACTTGGATTTCCAGCTTTCCATTGTTGACAGAGTTAGATTCGTACGACCTTGATGGTTTCGATGACCCCTCCCATATATTTCTTATTCGAGCTGAGGCTTTATCAAAGCATAGCCCAAATATAGCAGCTGCTTATGTAAATCTTTATTGCGAATATATCGTCGAAAAGAAATGGATGGATGATTTACTAGGATGGCACTTGTGCAGCCTTGCTCTCTTTCTTTACAAACAAAATGATAAGGCAAACGCTTATAAATATTTTGTTTTAGGGATTCAACATTGGTTCCAATATGCAATGGAAACAGGAGATACTTGGAATGAAATTGCAGAAAAGTTATTTGAAGTTGATTTTGACCTTCAATTCTTGATTGCGCAAGATATTCTCCTTTGGAATAGTAATAGAAATATTGATGATGTTGCGAGAACAATTCAGATGTTTTCAATGTTTTTTGTTCAAAATCTAGAATATGAGCATGTGGTTGAAGTATTGAAAGCAATGAAGCGCTCTCGCGATTGGCATTTAGATGATTTGGTAGTCTAAATGTCTGCCTGTTTCCCAAAACACAACGGCAAAAGCAACCCCTCCGCCTTCGGCACCTCCCCCAAATGCGACAATTGAAATCTTGGAAATTATAAAAAGTCTCCATGTCGCATTTGGGGGAGGGCAGGGTAGGGGTCAATAATGCTTCTCAATCCCCCCAAACCCGATTTGCTTGTTCTTGGCGGTCATTTCAATAAAATACCTCAATCGCTTTTTGAATTCTTCAGGGCGTTTGCGGGCTCCATCAATAAACGCCACACGGATGCGGATGTAGGCGTCGGAGAAGCCTTGAAAATTTTTCCAGGCTTCTTTATCTGTTTGGATGGCTTTCAAAATATCAGGCGGGATGACGAACTCGGCGTTCAATATGTCTGTGAGCGTATCGGCTACTTCTTTGATGACCTTCTTCTGCGCTACCAAAGTTCGCAGGCGCTCGATGTTGGCTTGCGAGTATTTTGCTTTCGGCTTGCGCGGTGAAAACCGTTGAACGGTATGTTCGTCGTCTAAAGTCTTGATGAGCGAGTCGATCCAGCCGAAGCACAGGGCTTCTTCCACCGCGTCGTTGTATTCGATGCGCGGCTTGCCCGTTGCTTTCTTGGGGTAGACCAGCCAGATCTCAGGCTCGGTTTTGTGGTGCTGCTTGAGCCAAGTCCGCCAGGCTTTGGGGTTGGTTAGATAAAGAGTGTTTGAGATATTCATTCATACTCCATCGTTTGCTTACCTTCCAGAGTATAACGGCAAGTATTCCTCGATTCATGAGCAGATCCACTACACGCTCATTGAGCATTGACATATTAGAACGTACGTACTAAGATACTCAACTGTCTTGTAAACAAAAAAAGAAGCCAAGGAGAAGAGCATGAAAAAATTTATGTTGGTGTCTGTTGGGTTTGAAATGCCCACGCCTGAAGTGATGGAAGCCTGGGGAAAGTGGTTTGAGTCGATCGCAGACAAAATGGAAGGTGGCAGCCCGTTTGGAAGTGGCAGAGAAGTGACCAAAACCGGAACAAATGAACTTTCCATGGGCGCTGATTCGTTCACGGGATACACGATCATTCATGCTGAAAATATTGATGAAGCAGAGAAAATCGCCAAAGCTTCTCCGATCATTACGAGTATGCGGGTTTATGAACTAAGGTCTATGTAAGTTTTGTTCTAATGAAGAGGTTCGGCTAACATAGCCAAACCTCTTTTGATATACAGCACCACGCTAGTGCCAAATTTTCTTATGACAAACCCTGCCGATCTTCCCACCCTTCCTTTTGAATCAAAAAAGAAATTTACAGAGTGGCTCTCGAAGAATCACGACAAGTCTGCGGGGCTGTGGTTGAAGATTGCCAAGAAAGCGGCGGGCATTTCCACGGTCACATATGCCGAGGCGTTGGATGTGGCTTTGTGCTATGGCTGGATCGATGGGCAGAAGGGGAGTTTTGATGAGCAGTATTTCCTGCAAAAGTTCACGCCGCGCAGGGCGAAGAGTATTTGGTCAAAGATCAATGTAGAGAAGGTGGAAGGTCTGATCGCGAGTGGGGAGATGAAACTGGCAGGGTTGAAAGCGGTTGAAGCGGCGAAGCAGGACGGGCGTTGGGCTGCGGCGTATGCATCCCAAAAGAATATGCAAGTGCCCGCAGATTTTCGATCCGCATTAGAAAAGAACAAGAAAGCTAAAACCTTCTTTGAAACGTTGAAGGGGTCAAGGCGTTATGCATTCTTGTTCAGAATTGAAACGGCAAAGAAAGCCGAAACCCGTGAGAAGCGCATTCGTCAGTTTGTAGAGATGTTGGCAAAAGGTGAGACTTTATAAAGGGATATCCAAATGCATCCTTCGGCATCTCTTTAAATGCGACAACGGAATCTATCTTAGAGGTAAAATAAAGCAGCGGATATTATGCGTAGTGAAAAGGAATGTTATGTTGGAAAAAGTCAAAAAATGGCTTGAACCTCCTGTCTTTCCAAATGACGAAGATAAAACGCGCAAGGCATGGGTTCTCTCTGTCCTTTTGATTTCCATTTTGAAAATAGCCTTACCAGTTATTGTTGCCATCAATTTGGTTTTAGTACAAAAAATAGGGGTAAGTATTTTATTATTTTTACTACTCTGTTTGGCGATGGGGTCTTATAGTTTATTGTGTAAGGGTTGGGTTGATGCCGCCTGCCGAACTTATGTAATCGGCATCTGGATTTTATTCACTCTCTTATACATTCTTGCCGGGCGGACGAGCTCCGCCGCTTCAAACCTGCTGATTGCAGTAATTGTGACGGCAGGTATTTTGCTTGGCAGAAACAGTGCGCTGATTTTTTCAACCTTGAGCGGGTTGATCGTATTGGGAATTGCCATACTTGAAACAAACGGTTATCCGTTTCTTATCCTATTTCCGGGTCCTCCGCTTCCTAGCTGGGTAGCGTGGACCGTTTCCGTTTTTCTCACATTACAACCGCTAAACCTCACTATTCAAAGAATTGTTCACTCTTCAAAAGACCTGCGTGAATCAGAAGAGCGACTTAAATTCGTGTTGGAAGGCAGCCAACTGGGGTATTGGGACTGGAACATAAAAACGGGTCATGTGCAACGTAATGAATACTGGGCGTCTATGTTGGGGTACACCCTGAAAGAGATTGAATTCTCAGTAAAACAATGGACGGATCTGCATCACCCCGATGATCGCGAACGTGCATGGAAATCTATTCAAGATCACCTGGATGGACGAACCACCGAGCATAAAGTGGAATACCGCATGCGCACTAAAGATGGGACATATAAGTGGATTCTAGATCAGGCAAGGGTCGTAGAACGTGATGCGGATGGGAAGCCTCTCCGTATGAGTGGCACTCATACAGACATTACCGACCGCAAGAAAATGGAAGAGGCGGAGTATGAATTGCGGACAATGGCAGAGGCATTAAGCGATAGCGCTGCTGCATTGAACAGTTCGCTAAACTTAAACCATGTATTAGACCGTATTATGGATAATGTAGGGCTTGTTATGCAGCACGATACTGTGGGGATCATCATGCTAGATGAAACCCGCAATTTTGCCAGCCTTACCCGTTACCACAATAACCATGGATATTCAGATATTAATGAACACCTTCAATTTTCGATCTTGGAAACAAGAAATTTGCGCGAAATGCAAGTAAGTGGTGAACCGGTCATAGTTGCAGATACTCAAGAGTATGAAGGTTGGGTCGAAACAGAATCAGGTGCGTGGATCCGGTCTGTTTTAGGTGTGCCGATCAAAGTGAAACAAGAAGTAATTGGCTTTCTGTCCATTTCAAGGGCGGAACCGAATTCTTTTCATCAAAAAGACGCTGAACGATTGAAGGTGTTTGTCAATTATGCTGGCATTGCAATTGAAAATGCGCACTTATATGAAGAAGTGCGCCGCCTTGCTCTTACCGACCCGTTAACCGGTATTTTTAATAGAACGTTTTTTCAAACAGAGTTGGCTCGTTTGGAGGGAAGCAGGGTTTTTCCTATCAGTATTCTTGTTGCTGATCTTGATAATATGAAATTGACCAATGATACTTTGGGGCACGCCATGGGTGATGAGCTGCTTAAGATTACGGCTCGATCTTTGCAAGATATATTTCGTTCCGATGAGATTATTGCGCGTATTGGTGGAGATGAGTTTGCTGTTCTTTTACCTGGAATTGATGAGATCAAAGCAGATGAGATCATTATGCGTATTCATGAGAAGATGAAAAATCACAATGCAGCGCATCCTGAGCTGGCCATCCAGTTATCTGTTGGGGTGGCAACTGCCAGAGAGAGCAGCCTGGCAGCTACATTCGTCATTGCAGATCAGAAAATGTATGCTGAAAAATCTAAGCATAAAGATATTCGAAATAAATTGACCTGATTTCAAAAGCCCTATTTTCCACAGAGCTCACAGAAAAAAACAACCGCCCTTTCAGGCGGATGTGTGGCACCCCCACGCAGACTCGAACTGCGCTCTTCAGCTCCGGAGGCTGACGCTCTGTCCACTGAGCTATGGGGGCGAGCGAACGGTATTTTACCATAGGCGTTGGAAAGGGCTGACGGAGCAGCCGCCAGCCCTTTCTTAAGTAATGAAGCGGGGTTACGTCTTGGCTTGTGGTGCGAGGCTGGTGATATTCCCGCGTAGTTTTTCAACGATAGCGGCATTGCCTTTTTCGTCGCCGAACTTTGTCAGTTGTTCTTTCTTGTGGGCAAGCTCGCCCAGATATTGATAGAAATGATCGGTGGTGCGATAAGCTCCGCTGCTTAGGGCTGCCATGCGTGCGCCAAACTGGAAGAATGAAATAGCGGTTTTGTACTGTGCTTCGGTGATGAGCCCATTGCTGACTTCTTCGCGCAGGTGTTTCTTTAGCAATCCCTGTTCATGGCGGATCATCCAGATGATGAAGCCGAGGAAGAGCAGCCAGCTGCCCCATTCCAACAGAATAACAAATGCCAGGCTGCCCAAGCCGCTCACAAAGATCACTGCCGTGTTGTGGAAGGCGTGGGCAAATACAGCCAGAAGATACCCAATGATCGGCGCGACGAGCTTGATGAGTATGTTGCGGTTCATGCGTGCCACTGCAAAGCCAAGACCTGTGAATGCGGTATAGAACGGATGCCCCCATGCGAAAACGCCCACACGCAGTGCAAAGTTCGTGAACATGCCAGCCCATCCCCCTGCATCATATTGACCGAGGAAATACAAAACATTTTCGGTGGCGGCGAATCCCAGCCCGGCGATCCCACCGTAAATAATGCCGTCGAGAATCGAGTCGAACTCTTTGCGGAAAATGAAGAAGACCAGCATCACAGCCAACCCCTTCATGAATTCTTCCACCAAGGGAGCCGTGATCGAACCGCCTGCAATATCTTCAAGGACGGCGTCATTCAACACAATGCTAAAACCGACCTCAAAGATCGAGGCGATGATCAGTGTGCCAATGATGGCTACAAAACCACCCCAGAAAAAAGTAATCAATAACAGCCAGCGCGGCTCTTTTTCATAACGGTCGAGCCAGTAGAGAAACCATGAAAAAAAGAATGCCGGAATGAACGCCATGGGAATTGCAGCAAGAACAGCCATATTACACATCCTCCAATTGATTGGGTTTGAAATAACAAACCTAATTGTACCGATGCCCTGCCAAAAATCAATAGAACCATTGGGTCGATTTAAAAGAAAAGGTCGGGCTAAACCCGACCTGCCTATTCTTTGAAGATCAATCGTGTACGTTCCACCCTTGCTGTTTCTGGTTCGATCTCCAAGGCTGCCAGCACTTCTTCGGGGCGCCCTGTGGCACCTTCGCGGGCGGCAAGCGTCATCTTTAACCAGGTTTTGCCATCTGCCTGCGTGATGACGCTCAACATTTCGATCAGTGGACGCAGATCATAGGTCTTCCCACGTCGTTCACGGATGAGTGACTCGGTATTCATCAACGCTTCAACCCTGCGCTTCAATTCGGACCCTTCAACGGGTTCCGTTAAATGGACATCATACGCCGCTGAGAGCACGAGCGTCTGCATGGCGGGCAGGCGTTCATCCACGGTTTGCACATCTAGCACCTTGATATCTGGCGGAAGATTATCCTTCAACCGTGCAGAAATATCTTCTGTGGCGATCTCTTCGTTCAGGCGCACATCCAACACTTCGCTGCGTGAAGAGAATCCCAGCGGCAGGGCAGCAGCAAGGCTGATCTTGGGCTGCGGATGAAACCCTTGTGAATAGGAAAGCGGCAAGGAGGCACGCCGCAAGGCGCGTTCCCACACACGGTGCAGGTCAAGGTGACCAATGTAGCGCAAAGCGCCCTGTTTGGTAAATGTGATTCGGACTCGCATATTTATTTGGGCTCGGAGGCAATGCGCTTCAACCAGCGTTGGATTAAGCTGCCAACGCGGCGATAAGGGCGGTAGGTATGTTCGGCAACCCGATGAAATAGATCATGGTCGAGGCATTGATGCGGGGAGAGTTTATCGAATTCTGCAAGGATGCTCATATACACGGCGAGTTCTTGTGCAACGATCTCATCGAACTCGATATTCTTGTAGGCATCCAAAAGAAGGGGCTGGAATGTATCTTTCTCGATCAGAGTGGATTCGTAATCGGGGTATCCATACTCACGATGAAATTTTTCCAGCGCTGTGAATGAGGCAGAGGGGGCGTAGGCTTCTCCATGCAGGATCTCGCTCAAACGGTCGGCGATGAACTGCTCGTGCGAAAGCACCTCCGCCACAAGGTCTTTTACGGTCAATGTACCCAGCACGCCGCGCATGGTCAACTGACGCGCAAACCCGATGCGGTTCAGCAAAAGCTCAAACTGATCGCGTTCGTTTTGCAGGCGTTCGAGGAGAAGTTGTTTATTCATCGAATAGCAGCTCTACTTCTAGAAACTCGCAAGTAGAACTTGCGGATTCCAGTTTTTTCAGTCACCAACCACTGGCAATTCCACTTGGATTTTTTGTGCAGGGCTTTTCACTTCGGGGCACTTCCAGCCTTCGCCGGGGTTGTCACGGCGCAAGCCTGCAAAGGTTGGCAGGATGCCGCAGGCGAAACAGTTCAAGCGGCAGTCCACGCGGATCTGTCCTTCGAGCGACATGCGGAAATCTTGGAAAAGGAAATTCTTGCGCACAGCCGCCGTGATATGCTCCCACG
>JBDKJK010000125.1:0-14823 GCA_039796675.1 Chloroflexota bacterium | reverse complement strand
GGCGACCCGACTGCTGTTGCCGCCGCCAATGCCTTTGGGAATGGCATGCGCTATTACTGTGGGTTGTGCAGTGGCGTGTATATTGAGCCGATCTCATATCCCACAGTGTTGGGTATTCCGTCCAATGAAGACCCGGGCAAATTTGGCGGGTATGCCAATGTACTCATCAATGACCGCGATGTAGACGGTTTATACATTTACCCATCTCTTGCCAGCGACGATTTCCTTTCTTATGTGGGCACGCAAGGCGTTCTCTTGGTGGGCACGTCGCGCCCTGAGCCGCTCCCTGGTGGCTGGGTAATGACCATCACACCCGATACCATCAAAGCGATCCAATCTGCTTGGCCCCAATTGATCGCTGGGCAGGGCGGGCAGAGTGTGCAATCTCCTCTAGGTCTTTCGGATGTGGATTCTGGAGTCCTCACCGATGGAAAGCTTCGTCTTGTTCAAGAGACTCTAAACGCTCTGGTTGCCGGGCGAATTCTGACTTTAAACCCATAAAAAACAATCCGCCCGCAAAGTTTACTTTGCGGGCGGATTGTTCTAAGCCCATACTTGAGTAGATTGCCTGCGGGGAACAAGCCAATCCTGCCGTGCTAGCCATGCCAGCGATTTGATCAGCAATGCCATTGGGCTGATGCTGGCAGAGATGGTTTCATCAACCCCAGCGTGGTGATATTTCAAAACGTCGATGTCTTTATACCCCGTGTTGAGCAGTAGTAAAGTCCCATTCGTAGTGGAGCGCAGTTCTTTGCAAAAAGCCAGTCGTTCGTCGTCTGGCAGGTCTATATCCAGAATTATAAGGGTGGGGGAAAGCAGCCGGGAACTCATTAACCCATCATGCGATGTGCTCTCATTGACGACCAGACAGTTCCTTTGCTCAAAAAGCATTTTCCAGACCTGTGTCATGTCGGCATCCTGTGAAATGATCAGGACGGTATTATCCATACTATTGGGGTTGAATTTTTCGGCAGTCATGTTAACCTCATTTGATTACTAGGTTGCTAGAAACGCCGAAAAAGGTGCAAGGGGTTCTTAATTCAACCAAATATCCTACTTGACCCTGGCTTGGTTTGCATGATAAACTTTGCCTACCTTATAAAGGAATTTAAAGGAAAGGAGCGCACTACCCATGTTCATGAATAAACAGTTTTCTCTCTTTGCTGCTGCCGGTTTTACCGGTGTCATCAATTATTGTAGTGCGCCTGTTCGTCGTTAGGTTTTTTTTATTGAACCGTTGCGACCACGGCGCGCCAAGCCCCGTGGTCGTTTTCTTTAACCGCAAACCGGTCACGGGAGTATCGTCTCTTGTGACCGGTTTTATTTAATCAAGGAAAATAACATTATGTTCGGCATGCAAACTCAATTATTGGAAGAGAAGGATGTGTGTTTCGGTCCCATCGACTTGGAAACCCATCCCGACATCGAATCTCGCTGGACGCAAGATGCCGAATTCATGCGCCAGATGGAGTTGAAATCTGTTAGCCCGCTTACACCTGCCGCGGTGCGGGCGCAGTACGAAACTCTCAAAAGAGAAATAGAAGTGGAAAAGACCCTCTTCTACTTCAGCATCCGCTCGCGTGAAGATGATCGTTTCATTGGCAAGGCAATCATCGAATATGTGGATTGGGCAAGCGGCAATGCGTATCTCCGTTTGGGGATCGGGGAAGCAGATTTCCGCCGCAAAGGCTACGGCTCGCAGGCGCTGGATTTGTTGCTGCAGTATGCCTTCGCTGAGTTGAATCTCTACCGTGTCACTGCGGTGATACCGGCTTATAACGTGGGCGCGATACGCTTATTTCAGAAGTTCGGCTTTATCGAAGAGGTGCGCCGCCGCAACGCTTTGCAGCACAACGGAAATTTTTGGGACGTTATCGGCTTCGGCTTGCTGAATGCCGAATGGACAGACTCAATTTGAATTTATTGTGAGGCGGGGTTTATCCCGCTTTGAAAGGAATTAGATTATGACTGAAAAACCGCTTCTCGACCCAAGCCTGAAACTGCGTCCTGCCGCCTGGGCAGACGTGAACGCTGTGGCTGATTTGATCTACAAAGTATGTGAAGCCGATGGCGATACCACTGTTGCCACAACACCAGAAGAACTGGAACATGCTTGGCATGAAGAAGGTTTCAATTTGGAGACCGATGCCTTCGTGGTTGAAACCAGGGATGGTTCCATTGTTGGCTATGAAGAACTCTTTAATGAAAAAGAGTTTGCCGACCTGAATTCAGATGGCTACGTCCACCCCGAATTCCATGAGATGGGGGTGGGCACTACGTTGTTGACGCGCTCCGAAGAACGCGCGCATGAAATGATGCAACATGCCGCCCCAGACTTGCGTGTTTTCATGCGCGCCACCACTGACGGAAGAGATGAAGATGGGCATGTGTTATTAAAGAATCTGGGCTACAGCCCGGTTCGTTTTCATTGGCGCATGGAAATTAAATTGGAGAATCTGCCTTCAGTGGCGCCCCTGCCCGATGGGGTTGAACTACGTCCGTTTAATAAAGAGGCGCATGCTCATTTGATGTGGCAGGCGGATAATGAAGCCTTCCGTGAGCATTGGGGCAGCCATGAATCCACCTTCGAAGAATGGACATTCCGAAAGTTTGGGCGTCCTGACTTTGACCCGTCGCTGTGGCTGGTAGCTTGGGACGGTGACCAGATCGCAGGCTATTCCCAAAACCGTTTTCGAATGGGAATCGGTTGGGTGGGGACGTTGGGCGTTTTGAAACCCTGGCGCAAAAAAGGCTTGGGGCTGGCGTTGCTTCAAGCTTCTTTTGCCGATTTTTACCAACGCGGCACACCAACGATTGGTTTAGGCGTCGATGCCTCTAACAAAACCGGAGCGACCCGTCTGTATCAACGTGCTGGTATGCGTGTAGCGACTGAGTTTGTCACCTTTGAAAAAGAACTCCGCCCGGGTCGGGCGTTGGAGGATGCCAGTGCCCGTGAATAATGCCCTGAATTGCAAATTAACTCAAAATTGATTCGCAAGTCGTAAAAATTCGGGGTAGAATCAAACCCTATAGCGTAAAACCACGAAAGGGCGTTCCTATGATTAACTTGCGTTGCCTTTATTGCCAGACTCCATTTACAGTTGGTCGAGCAGATATGCTTACCGCACTCATCACGATGGATGAAAAGAATCAGAACCACCACGATGCGCATTGCCCGCGCTGCCGTCGTGCGAATTCCATTTCCCGCCAACGGATGGAGCTTTTCTTCCCGAACTGGCGTGAAGCCGCCAAACAAGCCGCCTCGGCTCCTGCAGATGTGGCTGCTTCTGCTGCCCTGAAAACGGAACCTTTGCCACGAGCTATGAAGAGCGCGACGGTTAAGACTGCCACTACAAAGAAAGCCAGTGCGGCAAATGCAAAGCCATCTTCTGCAAAACGCAAGCGGGCAACGAAACCTGCAACTGCCAAGAAGGTAACCCCTTCAGCAAAACCCACGGCTTCTAAAACTTCCAAGACGACAAAAACTTCTTCGAAGACCAAGAAGAAGTGATTTGATTTTGACCCTATTGACCCGCAGGCGAGTTTTCTAGCCTGCGGGATTTTTTATGAACGGAGTTATTGTTTATGTCTATTCGAGTTGTTTTTTTTGATTTTGGCGGTGTCATCCAACGCACTGAGTATCAGGCTCCGCGCCAGCAGTTGGCGCAGCGTTTCAATCTGGAGTATGACGATATCGATAACATCGTCTTCAATAGCCCAACGGCGAAACAAGCCACGGTGGGGGAGGTGCCCGTGGAGAAGCATTGGGAGGCGGTTGCCAAACGCTTGAAGGTCAGCAAAGAAGATATTGCCGCCGTGGAACGCGAGTTCTTTGCTGGTGATGTAATTGACCATTCGATTGTGGAGTATTTGCGCTCACTGCGTCCGCGTTATAAGACGGGGCTGATTAGCAATGCCTGGTCTGATATGCGTGAGTATCTCGTCCGCCAGAGGTTGGATGAGGTTTTTGATACGCTCACCATTTCAGCGGAGGTAGGTGTGGCAAAGCCTGAGGCGAAGATCTATCTCCTTGCGTTGGAGCAGGCTCAGGTGGAGGCAGAGGCGGCGGTCTTCGTTGATGATGTGCCTGCGAATATCGAAGCCTGTGAAGCGCTTGGCATGAAAGGAATCCTCTTTCGTGACCCGCTTAAGGCGATGAGTGATTTGAAGCAATTATTGAAAGAGTAAAGAATGAATACAAGATTGCCCGCTACCAGAAAGCCCTATGCGTTTTACATTGGTAGCAAGGTATTTTTCGGTGCAAGCGGCGATTTGCGTTTTTGGCACTACTGCTAACGCGAGCACTTGGCTTGGTTCGCAGAGCCAACTCTGAGCGTGGGGGAGAGGCGAAGGGAGACTCTTTAGTCGAAATTGAGCAGAAATAAATCCGTTTTTTTCTTACAAACAAGAGTGCAAGGAAGATTAATTGACGCATTCTTACTTTACCAAGTATAATTTTGCCTATCCCTTTTTAAGGGGCATTTGAGGAATTATGGCTCTGCGCGGTAATTTACGAGATTTTACAATCACTCAACTCTTGAACCTCATTAATCTCGCCAGCAAAACGGGGACGCTGGTGATTGATGGGGCTTCGGAACAAGCCTACGTTTCGTTCCGTGAGGGGAAGTTGGCATACGCGCGCATTGGTAAAGAGGATGGCAGTCTTGCCTCTGTACTTTACAAGTCTAACAAGATCAATGCCAATCAGTACAAAGCTATTATTGAGCGTTCTGGGCAAATGTCTGATAAGGAGTTGGGGTTGTTGTTGATCAATGCGGGGTATGTCTCGCGTGATGACATCCTTTTGAATTTGCAGGTTTATTTTACAGATCAGATCCGCCGTTTGTTCACCTGGGTGGAAGGCGTGTTCCGCTTTGAAGGCGAGATGCTGCCACCCGATGACCGCATCAATGTGCGGCTTGATCTTGAAAACATTATTATCGAAGGCTCGCGTCAGTTGCGCGAATTGGAACAGCTGCAAGATGAAATTCCAAGCCTGGATATGGCGCTTAAGTTTACGGAACGCCCGCTGACCAACGTCAACCTAAGTGTGGACGAGTGGAAGGTGGTCAAGTTCGTAGACCCGAAGAATACGATGCGTCAGATCGCAAAGACAAACAAGCTGACCGATGCGGAAATCCGCCGGATTGTGTACGGCTTGTTGCAGGCTGGTCTGGTGGAAATGGCGCGTCCGGCAGATGCTCCTGCTCCAAAGGCGGTTAAACCGCTTGCTCCGCAAGAAGTGGAAGAGAAGAAATCGTTGGTCAATAAACTGATCGGCCGCATTCGTTCACTCTAATTATTCGAGGCCGAAAGGATAGGTATTATGCAAACGGTCAAAATGGTAGTCACGGGTCCATTCAGCGCTGGAAAAACACAGTTTATTCAATCTGTCAGCGAAATCGATGTGGTTGCCACAGAACGCAAGATCTCCTCAGATGAGGAACGCTCGGTAAAATCTGCCACAACAGTGGCAATGGATTTTGGGCGCATCACAGTAGACCAGGAGCTGGTCCTTTACCTTTTCGGCACTCCCGGTCAGAAACGATTCGACTTCATGTGGGAGATCCTCTCTGAAGGCATGTTGGGATTCATCGTTATGGTGGATAGCACCCGCCCTGAGACCTTCCGCGAAGCGCGCTCGATCCTTGAAACCTTCCGCGCGTATGCGCCCACCCCATTTGTGGTTGCCGCAAACAAGCAAGATAAAGATGACGCCTGGGATCTTGAAGATATGGGTCATGCTCTGCGCCTTGATAAAAATACAAAGCTGCTGCCCTGCATTGCAACAGACCGAAACTCTGTCAAGTCCATTTTGCTCGAATTGCTGTATAGCATCATGAGCGAGATGGAAGGGAAATAGCGGACGGGTGATGCACTACTGTGTCTTCAATTACGACTAATCAGGGAATCGTACATTACGAGGTCTACGGGCGTGGGCGCCCGGTGATTCTTTTGCATGGTTGGCTTGGGTCTTGGGGGTTATGGCAAGAGACAATGGCATACTTGGGCGCCTTTTACCGAACCTATGCTCTGGATTTTTGGGGCTTTGGTGAATCGGGGAAGAAACGCGAGACGTATGCCGTTTCCGATTTTGTCGATCTCGTCAATCAATTTATGGAGCAGCTTGGCATTGTCCATGCGCCGTTGGTGGGGCACAGCATGGGTGGCACAGTTAGCCTTTCGGTTGCCATTAAATATCCCGAACGTGTGAGCAAAGTAGCTGTTGTTGGGTCGCCCATTGTCGGGTCATCGCTTGCACCCTTGTTGAAACTGGCTGGGCAGCGCCCCATTGCCTTCATGCTTTTCAATATGTTCGGTCCCTTCCGCGCTTTTATGAAACATTATTATTCCCGCGCCATTTGTTCCGACCCGCGCTTCCCTGCCATGATGGACCGCGATCTTTCCCGTACGACAGTTGAATCTTTCCTTCTGTCCATTGCTTCGCTGCGGCGAACCGACCTGACTCCCATGCTCCAGCAGGTAAAGATCCCATCGCTTGGAATGTATGGCGCCAAGGATGTGATCGTCCACCCGATGCAATGGCAGCCGCTTCAAAAAGGGATTCCGCTGGCACACATCGAACACTTTCCCAATTCTGGTCATTTTCCCATGCTTGAAGAACCCGCCGAATTCAGTCAGAAATTAAAAAACTTCCTCGACAAAGATTTTCAAGCCCAATGAACCAGACAGATCATTACTACCCCCAAAAAATGGGAAGGCTCATCCTCCACAGTATGGAGGAGGTGATCGGCAAAAGCGGCATGGATGCCGTTCTAAACCTGGTCATCGGGGATGAATTAAAACAAGTTCATACGTCCGCATCTAATGAGCGGACGTTTTCTTTTGAGGCGATCCGGCAGCTTCACTTGGCGTTAGAGCAGGCATACGGTCCACGGGGTGGGCGAGGGTTGGCGTTACAGACAGGGCGCACTTGCTTTAAATATGGATTAAAAGAATACGGGTCGCTGCTCGGTTTAACTGAAATGGCATTCCGTTTATTGCCACTTCCTACAAAGCTTCATACGGGCGCACGTTCCTTTGCCGACTTGTTCAATAAGCATACCGATCAGCAAGTGCGTGTGGAAGAAACAAATACTCATATTTTCTGGCATATTGAACGCTGCCCGCTTTGCTGGGAACGGACGGCTGAAGAACCTATCTGCCATTTGGCCGTTGGGCTTTTGCAAGAGGCGCTCTACTGGCTGAGCGGGGGCAAGGTGTTCAGTGTGGAAGAAACTGCCTGTCATGCACGTGGCGAGGAACGCTGCACGATCACCATCTTAAAAGCCCCATTAACATAGCCTTTAATCGGCGTGTTTTAAGACACGCTTTGATTTATAATTCTGAACATGTTAAAGATCATCCTCCACGCGCCGACTCCGATCATGCCATTCTGTGAACCTGCGCGTGAGCTTCGCATCCAAAATTCCCCTCTTTGGCTTCACCAGCGCAACCTGCTTGCTCCTTACGTAACCCGCGAAATGGAATTGAAACAAGGGGAACGCCTCCAGCCGGTGCGGGAGGAATCTATTGTTTATCGTGATAACCTGTTCTTTGATGAGCCGTTCATCACAGAATTTATGCGGCAGGCGTTAAAGATGAATCGTCCGGTGCGGGCGGCATTTCGTGCCGATGACCCTGCGTTTCGTGAACATGCCTTGCCGCTCTCCTCGTCCTACACCCCGGCTGGGAGTTTGTATCTTGCGGATTTGTGGTATTACCCCAACGGTCCAGTAGCGGGAGCCGAACCTCTCGTTATCGATATGCAGGCGCGCGAGATCGGGTATTACCATGTGCCGACCTATATGGCAGACCAAAGCGGCGACTTGGTTTTTCAGGTTCCATTGCGTTCTATGATCGCCATCGACTCGTGGGTGCATATCTTTATTGCCGACATGGTCTTTGGTCAATTTGCGCGCGGCGCTCGCTTTGAAAAACGTGCGAATGATGAGCTTGGCTTTAAGCTCAAGATTCTTGGCAAAGCCATTTACGAAGGACGCCAGGTTTTGGAATGTTCTGAAGCCGTAATTGTGGGCAAGAATTGCGTCATTGACCCGAGTGCGGTCATCAAGGGACCCACCATCATTGGCGACAATGTCACCATCAACGCTGGGGCAGTCATCGATAACTGCTTGATTGGAAGCAACGTTAATGTTTCGCAGGATGTGCAATTAATGCTTTCGGTAGTGGGCGATGGTGCCTTTCTGCCGTTTCGCACTGCCTTGTTCATGACCACTGTTATGGAAAATAGCATGGTGGCGCAAAATACCTGTTTGCAAATGTGCGTGGTCGGGCGAAATACCTTCATCGGCGCCGGTTCTACATTTACAGATTACAACCTAATTCCTGCGCCGCTCCGTGCGCGGGATGGCACTGGCAAGCTCAGCCCCTCAAACCGCCCGGTGTTGGGTGGGGCTGTTGGGCATAATTGCCGCATCGGTTCGGGTATGGTCATCTACCCGGCACGCACCATCGAATCGGATGTTGTTCTGGCGGCTTCGGCAGAACGACGTGTGATTGACCGTGACATCACCTACGATCAAAGCGATCACCACAAGCTGAAATTGTCTCATTTGCATCAAACTCCTTACCATAAAAAATCGAGAGCTGAGGTCGAATCTTGGTAAATGGATAGTTTCGCGTTCATCATTCACCCCATCGATCCCAAACGTGACGTCAGCCGAAAATACCCGTTTTTGGGTAAGGTGCTTTCCGAAAAGCAGATCGACTTTTTTTCCACCTTTTTCCCTCCGGTTTACATTTCTGAAATCGAGGGAATCACCTCTAAAGCCACCGGCAAGGAAATTAAAGGCTGGTTCCTTGCATGTCCGTATACTCCAAGGCGCATGATGCAGTTGCCGGAGCGTACGGTCTATCGTAAAATTATCCAGACCGGGCTCGCCGCCGAGAAACTCGGTGCCGACATTTTGGGCTTGGGTGCCTTCACCTCAGTGGTGGGGGATGCCGGTGTGACGATTGCCAATGCCCTCGATATCCCCGTCACCACAGGTGACTCGTACACGGTTATGATGGCGGTGCAAGCCATTCGTGAGGCAGCGATGGTGATGGATATCAAAATGGCAGATGCGACGGTTGCCGTAGTAGGCGCTACCGGCTCGATCGGGCGGGTCTGTGCGGAACTGTTGGCTGGTGAGGCTGCCCGGGTTTTGCTCATCGCTCGAGACGAGAAAAAGCTTGAGGTTCTGCGAGACAAGCTCAAGGTCCAGGCAAGAAGCGAGCTCGTCGTCAGTACGAAGATGGATGTGTTGAAGGAGGCGCAGCTCATCCTCACGGTTACCAGCGCGGTTCATGATGTCATCCGCCCTGAACATTTGCAGCCTGGTAGTGTGGTCTGCGATGTGGCACGCCCCCGCGATGTTTCTGCAATGGTGGCGGCAGTGAGAGATGATATATTAGTGATTGACGGCGGCATGGTGGATGTGCCCGGCCCCGTTGATTTCCATTTTAATTTCGGTTTTCCAGAAGGTAAGGCATATGCCTGCATGGCAGAGACTATTGCCCTTGCATTGGAAGGCAGGTTCGAAGATTATACGGTTGGCAAAGAAATCACGCTCGGACGGGTGCAAGAAATTACTGCAATCGCCGAACGACACGGTTTTCGTATGAGTGGATTTCGTTCGTTCGAACGGGAAGTGACCGAAGGACAAATCGAAACCATTCGTCGGAATGCACGTAAAGGACGCATTTAGAAGATCGCGCAATAAAAAACGCATCAGAACATTGCAACTTGTTCGAAATTTCGAATACTTTCTGAAAATCGACAAGCGGCTGGAGGTTTACATGGGAACTGCTCGCCTTTTGGTAGTGGAAGATGATCTTGACATTGCCAACATGCTCAAAATTTACTTTACTGGGTTACAGTTCGACGTGGACGTGGCAAACCGCGGACGCGATGCGCTGGAAAAGACCCGGCAGGTCTTACCGCACCTGATCGTGCTGGATATCATGCTGCCCGATATTGATGGGTATGAGGTTTGCCGCACTCTGCGTACCAATACGCGCACCAGTCACATCCCTGTGATCTTTTTGACGCAAAAGGATGAGCGCAGTGATAAGTTGCAGGGTCTCGAACTGGGTGCCGACGATTACATTACCAAACCGTTCGATATTGAAGAATTGAAACTGCGTGTTACAGGTGCCATTCGCCGTGCAGAGCGAGAAAGCCTCACCGACCCGCGTTCGGGGCTTCCGGCGGGGCGTCTCATTGAAGAGCAACTGCGTCGTATCATCCGCGAAAAATCGTGGGCGTTTCTGGATCTGCGGGTAAATAATTTCGAAGCCTTCAAGGATGTGTATGGTTTCGTAGCCGGTGATGATGTGATGCGTTTTGCTGCCATGTTGATCGGTGAAGTGGTGGATGAACTTGGAACGCCGAACGATTTTATTGGTCATGCCGGAGGCGATAACTTCATTATCATTACAACTAACGAAGCAGCTCCATTGATCCGTCAGAAGATCAAGAGCCGTTTTGCAGAGGAAGTGCAAAGCCATTACAATTTTATTGACCGCCAGCAAGGATTCATTCAAGCCCCCAAAGTGGAAGGCGGAGTGGAGAAGGTTGGCTTTATGACGTTCTCGGCGGGTCTCGTCTCGCCGGATATTCATTCTTTTGCTGATATTCGAGAAATCACGGAACTGGCGGCTGAAGCGCGAAGACAAGATGCAGCAACTGCCCCTAGTGCCTAGTTAAGCGAGCTTACCAATGTCTGTTGGGTTGGGCGTCGGTGTCTTCATCGCCGGGCTGGTGGTTGTTACACTAGCCTTGTTGGTGTTGCGCTTCATGGCTCGTACCCAGTCTGCACCGCAGGTAAATTCCAATTCCTCCTCAGTTTCCCCATTAACCAAAAGTTCAAAAGAAGCAGTGCTTGTACTCCAACCCGGCGGGCGTGTGGAGTATATTAGTGCGGCTGCACGTTCCTATTTTAATTTGCGTGATGATGAACCGTTCGATCTAGAGCGCCTTGCCCGGCATGTGCGCCCTTCGGATGATTTTGTTGATCTGTGTGTCACCCCCGGCGTGAGACGGGTTTCAGTGGATGGAAAGCCAGTGGAACTCGCCTCCTTTGAAGTTCCGGGTGTATACCCCAGAATGTTGATCTCCATGCGCGGCAAAGATTCGGCTTCGCCAGCATTAATGAATGAAAAAAATGAAGGGTCAGACGAGATCTTACGAGTAGCGACCGAGTTTAGCCAGGGCATTGCAGCCAGCCTCGATCTCGACACTACGGTCCGATCTATTTTAGATAATGTTGGCAGGCTGGTTCCTTCAGACGTGTTGGAACTGAAATTATGGAATGCAGAACGCAAAGTGCTACTGCCTTTCCGTTACCAACAGTCGAATGCAAGCCGGGTGGTTACCGGGGCGCTTTCCCGTTTTGGCGGGCTCACCGAACAACTCTCGGCGAAGCGTGAGCCGTTGATCATCAACGACGTCCGCGCCTTTCAGGGAGGGGCTGGCGAATTACTTCCCATTCAATCTTATCTGGGTATTCCGTTGATCGCTGGCGGCAAGCTGGTGGGCACACTTGAAGCCGGGCAGATGAGCCATGGAGCGTTTGGTCAGCATGATCTGAACATTCTGCATTTGATCTCTGGTCAGGCGGCAGTAGCGATTCGCAATGCAAGATTATATGAAGAAGAACAAAGGCGCCGCGCCGAACTGACCGGTCTTGCGAACCTGAATCAGGCATTCAGTTCGGTAAGTGATGGGCAAGATGTAATCGCCCGCCTTGTTGAAAGCATTGCACCATTGTTTCAGGCTGATATCGCAGGCTTCTTGCTTTACGATGAGAACCGACGCATTCTTGAAGGTCGTGTTCCATTTCGTGGTCTCCCCAAACATTTTGTCGAATTGTATCGTGCCAACATTCCAGCAGATAGCCCTGCAGAAGCCTTGATCGCCGCCCAACAACCCATCATTACAGCCAATGCAATGGGGGATGATTCCTGGCGTACGCTCGGGCTTGCGGATGTGGCAACGGCTGCCAGCCTGCGCGATGTTGCTTTGATCCCGCTTCTCTCTTCAGGACGTATGCTCGGGTTTCTGCAAGTTGGGCACCACGCTCGAGGCGTGTCTGCTTTTGGCGTTGAAGAAGTGCGTTTGATGAGTATCGTCGCCAACCAGGCGGCTTCGGTCATTGAAAATGTACTCTTGGTGCAGCAAGCTCGTGTTCGTACTCAGCGTGCAGATGCTCTGCGGCGTATTGCCAGCCTTGCGGCATCCTCTGCCACGCTAGATGAGATCCTGAAATATTCTGTTCAAGACCTTGCCAGACTTTTCACTGCAGATACGGGCGCCGTCTTCCTCTTAGATGAAGAACGCGGCATGCTGCGTTTAAATCCATCCTCCATGTATGGAGTTCCGCAAGAGATCGGTGATACGTTCATCGAAATCTTCCTGAACGATCCTCAGTATCGACATACCGTTTCGGGCAGTAAACGCGCATTTGTGACAGGGCACATGAGCACAGATCGGCGTATCTTGCCTGCCTATCGTCCGCTTGCCACGGCGCTTTCCATGGAATCTGCCATGGTGGTACCTTTGGTGGTACGTGACCGCAGTGTTGGCGAATTGATGCTTGGCAGTAAAAAGCCCGAACATTTTACAGGGTCTGACTTGCAAGCCGTATCCACGGCGGCAGGGCAACTTGCTGCGGCGGTCGAATCAACTGAACTGATCTCACAAACCGATGAGGCTTTACGTCAGCGTGTAGAGCAGCTTACGGTCATCACACGTGTAAATAAAGAATTGGTCTCTTCCTTCGATTCTAATCACCTGCTTCAGATCCTTCGTGATGAAGCTGCTCGAATTGTTAAGGCAGAGTGTGCTTCGATTGTCCTGCTCGAAGCGACAGGTTCACAGGCGGAGCCTGTCATTCAACAAATTACTGGTTGTGAGCGTAAGGCATTCATCACATCACAGGAATTGACTGTGTTGAAGAGCGGCGAACCGATGATCATTTCTGACTTTTTAGGAGAAGCCATTCTTCCGCCGCATGAAAATATTCGTTCTGCGGTCATTCTTCCGATCAGGTTCCAGAACCGCATTCTTGGTTTGTTGACCGTCCACTCTACACATTCCAGCTTCTTTACCAGCGAAGCATCTGATCTGTTGCAATTGTTGGCCGCTCAGGCAGGAATTGCGATCAATAATGCCAATCGATACCAGGTCGAAAAACAACATAGCGAATTGATGCGCCGCCGTGCAGACACACTCGTGCGCCTGACGGATGTAAGCTATAACCTGAGCCACGACCAGCCGCTCGACCAGGCGCTGCAGATGATCGCCCGCGGCATTCGCGATGCCACTTCCTTCCGTGTAGTGTTGGTCAGCGTTCTCGAAGCCGAGACGGGGCAATTGAAGCGCGTCACCGCTACGGGTTTATCTATCGAAGCATGGAATGAACTTTCAGCACGTAAGCAGCCGATCTCCAGTGTGCAGCAATTGATGCGCCCGGAATTCAAAGTCAGCCGATCTTATTTCATTCCTTCCAGCCATACCCCCGTCATGCCACCGGATATGCATCATATTACGATTGATACGGCGAAGCCTTCTCCTCAGGGCGCCAACGCCTGGCACCCTGAAGATTTCCTATTGATTCCCCTTGAAAACTCGAATGGGGATGTGATCGGTCTTGTCAGCTTGGATGATCCATCAGATGGTTTGCGACCCGATAAGGCGGCGATTGAAGCGGTGGAAGTCTTTGCCACTCAGGCTGCATTGCTCATCAGCAATACCCTGCGGCAAAGCGAGTTGCGTTCTCGCGTCGAGGCGATCTCTTCGGCTTTTGACCGTCAACAAAAATTGATCGACATGGCGAAGGATGATCTGCCGATCCTACTGCGTAAGGATTTGGAACAGACCATCTCTCTTCACAACCTCGACCGACGTGCCCAACGTGTGCGTGCGGGTCTGGCGATCACTGAATCTGTTAGCCGTCAATTGGACGCCGGTTCGGCTCTTTCTGCGCTCGGGCGTGAGACTCTGACCCAGCTTGGCATGTCTGTTGCGCTGGTGGCAGAAAATACAACAGATGGTTCGCGCCTTCTGCATGTATTGGGCAGCCTGCCGCGTGCTACCAATGTTGAAGCATTGTTCGGTCAGCGAAACCCCTTGCGTGCCTGTCTGCAAAGCGGACAACCCATTTTGATACCCAATCTCGATGAAGATGACGAATGGCGCGACGCCTCGCTTTTGACCGCATTGCGTGCCAAAGGTGTTATTTGTCTGCCTATTCTGGTGGAAAATAGACCAGTCGCTGCCATGCTGGCGGCGAGCCCTGAACCGATGCCGTATTTCACAGATGAAGATCGGCATGTGTATACCCAGATCTCTCAACAGACATCCGTCATCCTTCAGAACATCTCTTTGTTGAATCAGACCCGCCGCAGGTTGGACGAAGTGAACCTGCTGCTTGATTTCAGCCGCAGTTTATCGGGCATGGATGCTGACTCTGTCGTTGGGTCGCTGCTCGAAAGCGCTCGAAGAGTCATTCCGCATGCCCATGCTGGTGTGGTGCTGATTTGGAATTCGAAGGCAGAAATGTTGGTTCCTCGTGCTGCATCGGGCTATGCTGATGATGAAAGCATGATGAAGATCCATTACCGTCTTGGCGAGGCATTGCCGGGCACAGCATACATGAATCGCAAATCGCGCCGCGTGGATGAGATCAACTTCCCGCGCGATTACAACCTCAACACTGAGAACCTTGCTTATTATCGCCAGGCAACTGGCGGACGTTTGCCGGTCTCCTGCTTGATCGTGCCCATTGTAGCGGCTGAACAGAATATTGGTTTGCT
>JBDKJK010000124.1:0-5590 GCA_039796675.1 Chloroflexota bacterium | reverse complement strand
AGGTTGAACGAAGCGAGAAACGACATTAGATCCTCACGTTCTGCCATCGCTTTAAGTGCCCCTGTTATACCTGAAGCACTCTGCTTTCCTATCAACGGGCGGACAAAATCACGCACACGCTGGTTTGGAGAGAGTTTGTCCGTCATTGCCGCCGCGACAATCTGAACACCTTTTTCATTTATATCAGCGGCAGTCTTATATCTGCCATCTTTACGCTCAGGCGTATCCCCCATCGCTTGCGAAGAGACCAAAGCCAATCCGCTGACCCGATCTGGAAACGCCTTGGCAAAAGCAAGCGCCGCATACCCGCCCATTGAGTGACCAGCAAAGGCTGCTTTCTCGATCCCAAGCGAATCCAAAATAGCGGCAAGATCAGCAGCAAGATCTGCAATCGAATATGGTGTTTCAACCGCGGCGGATTCGCCAAATCCACGCACGTCGGGGAGGATGAGGTCAAAATCGTTCTCAAGCAGAGGGATAATTTCGTCCCAAACTGAATGATCCAACGGATAGCCGTGGATCAGAACAAGCGGAGTACCTTTTCCGCGACGGTCAAAAGCAAGTTTTAGACCATTAAGAGTTATCGTATTCATATGAGATTACTTCCAGTTTACAGGGGTCTTCAGTTTACTGCCCAGTTTGGATTTATAAAACACAAATCCATTATCCCGACCGAATTCAAAAACACGGCGGGTGATGTCCACATCTGCTTTGCAGTATTCTGCAACCTTATCCAATTCGCCATTACGAAACCACTCCACAGATTGTATCCCGTCTGCAGTTTTGGCTGCGCCTAACGATGCGCTTGCCAAGCTATCAAGACTCACTCGAAAGCCAAGGTTCTTTTGCAGGTCAAGCAGCATATCCAAGGTAGGAATCGAAGCAAGGCGAGTCTGCGGCGAATACGGCTGAAGGACTTTGTAATCAAAATGCTGTAAGTTAAATCCGATCACTTTTGTTGCCGATTTCAACTCCTGTAGCAAAGCAGGCACATCCTGTTCCCAATAAACAGTGAAGTCGTTTTTTTCAGTAGAGTATGTGACAGCGCAAGCAACTTTCAACTTATCCACATTGTCACGTCCGCCGACATCATCAAACAGATTTTGGGTTTCCAGATCAAAGAACACGTAGTTCATGATTCACCTGCACTTTTCGCTGCTTCTTCACGGGCAAAGGCAATCGCCTCTTCTCGATTCGTTATCTTTCCAGCCGCCTGATTTTCGCGGATCAACTCCAGCAATTGCCCAACCAGCTTTCCGGGTTTGATATCTAATTCCTTCATCAGGTCATTGCCGTCCACCAGGCGCGGCGGGGTGACTACCTCTTCAGGTCGTTCCCAATAGTTTTCGAGCAAAATACGCGCAATGTCGAGATACGCCGTCCAGGTCGTTTGAGTGAGTTCGTTGCCTTTGGTGCCGCGCACATCAGCAAGGGCGAGCAAAACCAAGTCTATGCCTGCGCCATTACTGTCACGGAAAAAGCGGTAGATCGCTTTGCGAGAGGGAGGCTGCTGGGCATTTTCCAGTCGATCTGCAAAGAAGTGGATGCGCATGTGATTGGCAATGATCGCATGCAATCGTTCCACTTCATCATTGCTCAAATTGAAGGAACGCCCGCGTGCGGCGGTGACATCGGCACCTTTAATATCATGATCAAAGAAACGGATACGCCCGTTCTCGTCGATGGTTTTTGTGTCGGGTTTGCAGATGTCGTGATACAAAGCCGCAAAAAAGAGAAGCGAACGATGCGAGCGGTTGGGGTTAAGCGGGCTACCAAAGTGTTTGGCAATCTGGTCACGATAGCGCCCGATCTTCAAGCTAACCAAGCCCATGAACATGTCGCTGGTCTTTTCAGGGTCAAAGTCTATGCGTAGGGATGAGGTTAATAAATCGTCTAACTGATCTAGAACGGCTAGGGTGTGCATCCATACATCATGAATGTGCGGCGGAGATTGGGTAACGCCTTTCATCTTCAACAGTTCGGGCATGAGGTGAGGCAATACTCCCAGCATCTCCAAAGCGCGGATGGAAGCGCTGGCTTTGGGTCCGCCCAGCATTTTGAAAACCTCATCGCGCAAGCGCTCGATGGAGACGTTGCCGATAGTTCCGGCGGCTTGTTTCATGAGTTCGCGTGTGTTTTTCTCGATGCCAAAACCGAAAGCCGCCGCCTGACGCACTCCGCGCAAAATTCGCACCGGGTCGTGTAGAAGAGAAGTTGGGGAACAGGCACGGATCACTCCAGCACGGATATCTGTTGCCCCGTTGAGCGGGTCGATGATTGTGATATCACGCGGGTTGAAGGCAATGGCGTTGATGGTGAAATCGCGGTCTCGCAAATCTTCTTCGAGGGTTGCGCCGCGATAGGTGGCAAAATCGAGATAGGTGAATGTGCCATTTTCGTTCGTGAGGACGACGCGCCCCGTATCACGTTCATCATCCAGCACCATGAAGTCGGCTTGGAGAGAGTTGGCGATGCGTCGGGCGAGGGAAATGCCGCTCGAAGGCAGGGCAAAGTCAAAGTCGGGAGAGAGGCGGTTCTTCAACAAATCTCGCACTGCGCCACCGACGAGATACACTTCCTCATCAGGCGGAAGCAGTGAGATTATTTTTTCCAGTAAGGGTGGGAAATTAAACGGAACGGACATGAAACGGATCTCTGTTCTTTCTTTGTGGCGGCTGGCTTGCGAGGCTCGCAATGCCTGTTCGGGTGTGCCGCCCTGTGCTATCACACGTCCGCGCACGAGGGCGACCCATCGCCCGGCATAAGGTGAGTTCGAATGTTTCTCTTCGTTCATAATATCCCCACAATATAGGTGTTTATTCAGCAGGTTTGTACTTGTTCAGATCCACTACGCCGACGAAGTTCAAGTTGCGATGATATTCATCGAGATCAAGCCCATAACCATAGACGAATTTATTGGGGATGGAAAAGCCAAGATAATCGATAGGCACATGCGATTCGCGGCGGTCGGGCTTATCGAGCAGGGCACAGACTTTGAGAGACTTGGGCTGGCGGGTTCCTAACATTTGCAAGACTGCGGCAATGGTATGACCACTGTCGACAATGTCTTCGACGAGTACAACGTTATGATCACGAATATCCATTTGCAGGTCGAGGGTGACGCGAGCCGACCCGCTGGATTCTCGTCTGCCGATTCCATAGGAAGAGACTGCCATGAAATCCATCATATGCGGAACGGTAATATGCCGACTCAGGTCTACCAGAAAGGGCACAGCGCCGCGTAAGATACAGATGAGCAGAAGGTCTTGTCCGTGATAATCTGTGCTGATTTGTTTGCCCAGTTCTGCAACGCGTTTCTGTAAAGAGTCGGCATCAATAAGGATTTCAGCGAGTACGTCTTGATAGTTTTGCATGAATGTAGTTCCTTCGTTTTAATATTTATTAGTTTACATCAAATTTCATTTCTTCATTACGCACTCATCAAACTACAAATCACAGCTAGCGCGGAACTTCGCCCCACTAGCGTGGGACTTCGTGATGCAGGCGGCAACGGGCTTCATACAATTCAGATGCGCCCACGATGACGACCGGCTCGTCATACCGGGCAGGTTTGCCATTCACCAAACGTTGAGTTCGTGAGGCATCTCCGCCGCAAACCATGCAAATAGCATGGAGTTTCAATACTTCTTCGGCTTTTGCCATCAACTCAGGCATCGAACCGAACGGCTCACCGCGAAAATCCATATCCAACCCGGCGGCAATGACGCGAATGCCGCGCTCAGACAATTCCTGCGCAATGACAGTGATCTCAGAGTCGAAGAATTGCACTTCATCAAAACCAACCACCGTGGTATCTTTTTCGAGCCGATCACGAATCTCAGCGGCTTTTTGCACAGGGATCGCATTGAATGTGGAGCCAGTATGTGAAGCCACCTTCTCCACTGCATAGCGCACGTCGATGGCAGGTTTGAAGACCTGCACTTTTTGTTTTGCGATCGTCGCCCGAACCAGGCGGCGGATCAGTTCATCGGTCTTGCCGCTAAACATCGAACCACAAACGACTTCGATCAAACCGTGAGTGTGCATCATTGGAATTCTCCTCCCCCTCCATGCGGGGAACAATTGATAGGGTTTATCATAAAAACAGGCAGACGCTTTTGCATCTGCCTGTTTAGTTTACCTGATAAAGGCTCGCTGAAAAAGAGCCCGCCTCTGGCGAAATTATTCGCTTGCTTCGGCTGTTTCTGTGGTCTCAGCCGGTTTTTCGGCTTTCACTTTTTCGACCTTCTCAACCTTGGGAGGTTCGGGAAGTTCGATCTCGAGAGCACGCAGTTTCTTCTTGGCAGCCGTCAATGCCGATTGACCAAAGCCGCTGATCGCAAGAAGAGCCGCTTCGCCTTCAGCGAATTTTTCAACGAGCTGACCAATGTTCAGAACACCAGCACGCTTGAGTCCTTCTGTAGCACGTGGGGTCAGACCGAGATCGTCTACAGAGCGGTTATTAACATTCGTGGATTCTTCGCGGGTCTTCTGCTCTTCCACGTAGGATTGGCGGGCAGAGAGCTTCTTATAGAAGCGATCCACCTGACCTTCCACATCGAGAAGCTTCGCAGATTCGCCGGTGTAAAAAGGATGACAGTTAGAACACACGTCGATACGCAGTTCCTTGCTGGTGGAAGTGGTCGTCCAAGTGTTGCCGCACGAAGCGCAAGTCACCTTGGCATCGAAAACTTTAGGATGGATATCAGCTCTCATTATTCCACCGCCTCAGCAGGAACGATATTGACGCGCTTGCGTCCGTGAAACACATCGAACATCACCACGCCGTCTGCAACTGCAAACAACGTATCGTCCTTGCCAACCATCACATTAAGACCCGGCTTGATCTTGGTTCCGCGCTGGCGCACCAACACATTACCAGAAAGCACGAACTGACCGGCATAGCGCTTCACACCCAAGCGCTGGGAATTACTATCTCTACCATTGCGGGTTGAACCGCCACCTGTTTTATGTGCCATTGTCTACCTACCTTTACTTCTTTTCCGTCTTTTTGGTCGTAGTGGATTTCTTGGCGGCAGGCTTCTTCTCTGCGGAAGGCTTCGCCGCTTCTTTCTCAGCCTTGGCTGGCTTCTCTGCTTTCGCTTTGGGTTTCGCCTCAGCCTTTGCAGGTTTGTCGCCCGGCTTGCCGATGAAATCGATCATCAAACGGGTATAGTGAGCGCGATTACCGCCACGAACGCGGATGCGTTTCTTCGGGCGATATTTAAAGGAGAGAACCTTGGGTCCTTTGGTGTGATCCACCACAGTCGCAGAGACGATAATCCCGCTTACAGTGGGAGTTCCCACCAAAACGGCATCTCCATCTGCCATGAGCATAACGCGCTCAAAATCAAACGATGTACCCACTTCATGGGCAAGGCGATCCACATCTACTATGGTGCCTTCGACAGCACGATATTGCTTGCCGCCGCTTTCAACGATTGCAAATTTCATTTTCTTTTTCTCCAGTCATTCACTTCGCCAAGATAACCTGCGGGGATCTTGCACCCTTCGCCTGTTTCTGGGGAAGCTGGGGTTGTAAACAAACAACTACCCCGGAATTTGACCTCCGGGGTGGAAGCGGACGGTA
>JBDKJK010000123.1:0-7358 GCA_039796675.1 Chloroflexota bacterium | reverse complement strand
GGCATTGTTGAGATCCGTGCAATTGCCCGCGAACCAGGCGCACGCGCCAAGGTGGCGGTCTCTGCCACACAGGCAGGTATTGACCCCGTCGGCGCATGTGTGGGGCAAAAGGGCGTGCGCATTCAAGCCATTGTCAAGGAATTGCACGATGAGAAGATTGACATCATCTTATGGGATGCCGACCCAGTTGCTTATATTTCCAAAGCCATTAGCCCGGCAAAAGTGGCAGGCGTTTATTTAACAGAAGAAGAACGCACGGCTACGGTTGTTGTCGGTGAAGATCAACTGAGCCTTGCCATTGGTCGCGATGGACAAAATGCCCGCCTCGCCGCCAAGCTGACGAGTTGGCGCATCGACATCAAATCGTTGTCTGAAGCTGCGGGTGATTCTCTCACTAAACTGAAGGATGACTCTGAGCTACAGAATATGTTAAAGACGGCTGTGGAAGTGATGCCACAGGTAGAGGAAATTCTCGCCAAGAAAGCCGAGAACCGCCTCATCACCCCCGAAGAGTTCCATGTACTCGAAGCCTTTGTCGACCGCGTGGAACGCCGCATGATCCTTGCCAAAGAGGAAGCCACTCGCGAAGAAGACGAGCGCCTGGCTGCTGCGCGCGCCGAGATCCCTGTGGCGGCATTCTCTATGCCGTTGGATCAGGCAACCGAACTGAAGGAACATATCTTTAATATCCTCACCGAAGCCGGGTATGAAACGGTTGGTCAGGTAATGTTCGATTTGAAGACCAACCAGAACAAGATTCTTGGGCTGGCGGGCATTGGCGGAAAAGCCATTACGAACATTGAAGAAAGCCTCGCGGCTCTGACCTTCCCTGAGCCTGTCGCTGAACCCGTGGCAGAGCAGCCTGTGGAAGTTTCCCAACCGGCTGAAGCTATCAGCGAGGTGGTGGCAGTAGAGACGCCCGCAGTGGAAGAAATGCTTGTGCCCGAGAAGCAGGTTGAAAAGAAGAAAGAGGCGAAGCGGGTTGTCGAAGAAAAAGAAGAAGATGGCGAAGTCTCCAAAGATGGGGTCAATCTTGATGAGTTGTTCCAGATGAAGCCCGAAATGTTCCAGGCTGCCGAAGGTTCAGAAGAAGAATCTGACGACAAGAAAAAAGGCAAGAAGGGCAAGAAGAAGGGTGTGGCTCTGGAGTTCGACGAGAAGCTTGGCGAAGTTGTCACCCGCAAGAAGCACAAACGCGGTGATGGCGGCGACGAAGGCGAATGGTAGTTAATAATCCCTCCTCTTTTATGAGGAGGGGAGTTGAACGGGCGTGGTAAAGAAACCTGTAGGACGCGTGAAACATATTCCCCAACGCACCTGTGTTGGCTGCCGGGTTGTCTTAGCAAAACGGCAAATGCTGCGGGTCGTGCGCACAAGTGAAGGTGTGCAGGTAGACCCAACTGGCAAGTTGGCTGGGCGTGGCGCATATTTGCATGATAAGCGCTCATGTTGGGAACGCGGGCTGAAAGGCGCTTTGGCGCACGCATTAAAAACAGAATTATCCAATGATGATCGCGCCCGATTGGAAGAATTTGTGAACACTCTGCCCACAGAAGCAGAGACTGACGGTTAGCCATGTGAACGATTAAGCCACTCGCCCACAGGCTGCCCGATGCGATTACGAGAATTCAGACAAGTATGAGACTGAAGGAGGTGGCTTATGAGCAACAACGGAAATAAAATCGAATTACCTGCCAGCATCGTGGTACGCGACCTGGCTCAAATGATCGAAAAAAGCCCAATTGACCTGATCAAAAAATTGATGACCAATGGCGTGATGGCAACCATTAACCAGGCGGTAGATTACGACACCGCTGCAATTGTGGTGGCTGAATACGGTTTTGAAGCCGTACAGGAAGTCAGCGAAGAAGAAACAAAAGAAGAAGCGGGCGAAGTGCCCATGTGGCGTCAGATGATCGCCGGGGAAGATAAGGCGCAGTTGAAGCCCCGCCCCCCCGTCGTAACCATTCTCGGTCACGTAGACCATGGCAAGACCAGCTTGTTAGATGCCATTCGCTCCACAGATGTGGCAGCTGGAGAAGCTGGCGGCATTACCCAACACATCGGTGCGTATCAAGTTGAAATGAAGGGGCGCCTCATTACCTTCCTCGATACTCCCGGTCACGCCGCGTTCACGCAGATGCGCGCTCGTGGTGCGCAGGGTGCCGATATCGTCATCCTTGTAGTGGCTGCCGACGATGGTGTGATGCCTCAGACAAGAGAAGCCATTGCGCATGCCAAGGCGGCTCGTGTTCCCATCGTTGTGGCATTAAATAAGGTCGATAAACCCAACGCCAACCCAGACCGCGTTAAACAACAGCTTGCCGAACTCGAACTCGTCCCAGATGATTGGGGCGGCAATACCATGGTGGTGCCTGTCTCTGCCAAGCAGAAAAAAGGCATCGATGATCTGCTCGAAGGCGTTTTGCTCGTTGCCGATAGCAATGAGATCAAAGCCAACCCGGGTGGTAAAGTAATCGGCACCGTCATCGAAGCGGAATTGGATAAATCCAAAGGCGTGCTGGCGACCTTGCTCGTTCAGAACGGAACCCTCGAATCTGGCGACGTGGTTGTTGCTGGCATTGCGCATGGCAAACTCCGCGCGATCACCGACTACAAGGGCAAGCCGGTCAAGAAGGCGGGTCCCTCCACGCCGGTAGCTGTTATGGGACTCAGTGACGTTCCCTCCGCTGGAGATTTGTTCGAAGTCGTGCCGTCTGAAAAAGAAGCGCGCGTCATTGTGGGCGAACGTCAGGAAGTGTTAAAGACCCAGGCACAATCTCGCAAGAAAGTTTCGCTCGAAGATTTGTTCAGTAAGGTTCAGGCTGGCGAAGCGAAAGAACTCAACCTCATCGTCAAAGCCGATGTGCAAGGTTCACTCGACCCCATCATTACAGAACTGAACAAGCTTGGTCAGGGTGAGATCGGTTTGAAGGTCTTGCACGCCGAAACCGGCAACATCGGCAACAACGACGTGATGCTCGCTGCGGCTTCTAAAGCCATCATGATCGGGTTCAACGTCCAAGCCGATGTGGATGCCCGCCGCATGGCGGAAAAAGAAGGCGTAGACATTCGCCTCTACGAAATCATCTACCGCATGACTGAAGACATTGAAAAAGCCCTCAATGGTATGTTGGAACCTGACCTCAAGGAAAAAGTTCTTGGCAAGGCAACCGTCTTGCAGGTCTTCACCGCATCCAAGTTCGGACGTGTGGCTGGCTGCCGTGTGACCGACGGCGAATTGAAGCGCGGAGCCAAGGTCCGCTTGTATCGTAGCTCCGATATCATTTACGAAGGCGATCTCTCTTCCCTTCGCCATGAAAAAGATGATGTTAAAGAGATTCGCCAGGGGTTTGAGTGCGGCGTTGGTTTCAAGAACTTCTCCGATATTCAATCTGGCGACACGCTAGTGTGCTACATACTGGAATAGAATTTTACGCATTACGTATTACGGGGCTCGTAATACGTAATGCGTATGCGTACATAAACCATGCCATCTGGAACAAGACTTAAACGAATTGAAGACCGTGTTCAACAGGAACTTTCTTCCATGTTGATCCGTGAGGTCAATGACCCACGCCTGAAACAGATCTTTGTCACAGGCGTTAAAATTGACCGCGAACTCACCCATGCCAATGTGTACGTTTCTGCCATTGAGGGTACAGCCCGCTCGGCAGAAATTCTGGCAGGGCTAGAATCTGCTTCTGGATTCTTACGCCGCGAACTCTCTGCACGGGTGGAATTGCGTTCCTTTCCCAAATTGATATTTCATTGGGATCCCACCCCAGAGAATGCCGACCATATCGAAAAACTACTTGCCGGGTTAAGAAACAAAAAATAATCTCCCATCCAAATCTTATGGGAATCCATGACTGGAGGAATATATAGTGAATAATTCGATCTCAGGGGATATAAAAAACAGGCTCGCAGATGCTAAAAAGGTGGTGATTGCATCACATGTACGACCAGACGGAGACGCCATCGGCTCTCTACTCGGACTTGGACTTGCTCTTATGGAAGCAGGCAAAACTGTCGAAATGATCTTGGTAGATGGCGCACCTTCCTCTTTCAAATTTCTCGAAGGCAGTGAACTTGTCAAAAAAGAACCAAGCGGCGAACATGATACTTTTATTACCGTAGATTGCGCCGATTTCAAACGTACGGGGAAAGTCTTTGAAAATTTTGGTCAGCCAGATATTAATATTGACCATCATAAAACTAACGAAAAATTCGGAAAATTAAACCTCATTGAAGCAGAAGAAGTTGCCACCGCGGCAATTCTCACCAACCACCTCCCTGCCTGGGGTCTTAAGATCACCAAGCCAGTTGCTGCAGCACTACTCACTGGCATCCTTACCGACACACTCGGCTTCCGCACGTCCAACGTCACACCAGAAGCGTTGCGTCAATCAGCAACCTTGATGGAATCAGGCGTAGACCTCCCTGAAATTTACATGCAATCACTTGTGAGAAAGTCTCTCCCGGCTGCCAAATACTGGGGCGCAGGTCTTTCAAGCTTGGAAAGTAAAGATGGCATTGTATGGGGAACGCTGACC
Organism: Chloroflexota bacterium; assembly: GCA_039796675.1. Lineage (GTDB taxonomy): Bacteria > Chloroflexota > Anaerolineae > Anaerolineales > Villigracilaceae > Villigracilis. Next base: position 2,802 of record JBDKJK010000123.1, on the reverse strand, counting down.
TTGGATAATCGCAAGTCTGCTGGTTATGGCGGCAACGATGATGCAGATTTGATCAATATGATCTCAGCCATTGAGGGGCATAAAGTGGGCATGGTGTTCGTACAACAGGCTGACAACAAAGTGAAGATCTCCTGGCGTGCTCTCCAGCCGGGAATTGATGTATCACCAATCGCAAAACATTTTAAAGGCGGGGGGCACGCCGCCGCTGCAGGAGCAGACATTGAGGGAAGTTTAGCCGACATCCAAAAAGAAGTCTTACAAAAGACCAAAGAAGTATTGGGGTTATGAGAAAGTCTTAACAAGATAGCAAGAATCGGTCTAATTTATGTATTGCAGATTATGCTAATTGTGTAATAATTAATCCAATCAGAGGATCAATTTCAGGAGGAATCCAAATGAATAGTCAAGATATTAAGAACGCCATATCAGGCGCACTCGTCATTGATAAACCCGTGGGCATGACGTCTCACGATGTCGTACAAGCCATTCGTAACGGAACCAACTTGCGCCGCGCCGGTCATACCGGAACGCTCGACCCTCGCGCTTCAGGCGTGCTCGTCATTTTAGTAGGACCTGCCGTTCGCCTAAGTGAATACGTTTCCACTTCAGACAAACGCTATCAAGCCATCATCCGCCTTGGCGGCACCACCGATACGTACGATGCCGAGGGCAAGTTCACCCCCACCAAAGACCCTTCCAATATCACCGAAGCAGAATTTGAAGAAGCTCTCAAAACGTTCGTTGGCGAGATCGAACAAACCCCACCGCCTTATTCGGCTGTAAAAGTTCAGGGGCGCAAAGCCTACGAAATGGCACGCGCTGGTGAAGAAGTGGAACTTGAACCGCGCACCATCACCGTCCATCACCTCGAAGTACTCGAATGGACCTCGCCCGAAGTCGTCATCGACGTACATTGTTCATCGGGCACATATGTCCGCTCGCTGGCGAACGACCTCGGTAAAAAATTAGGTTGTGGTGCCTACCTCGTTGGCTTACGCCGCACCAAGAGCGGAAAGTTCACCCTGCGCGATGCTGTGCCCCTGCGCAAATTGCAAGAAGCCTTCACCGCGGGCAACTGGTATCAATACCTTATCCCCGCCGCCGAAGCACTCGGAGATTGGTACGCCATCGAGCTCAGCCCCGATGAAGTAGAAGCGGTACGACACGGTCATCGTGTTAAAGCCAAGCCTGCTGATATTGGGCAAGAAAAAGTTCGCGGCGTCAGCACCCAGGGCGAGTTGGTTGCGCTCATGCTGCCTGCAGAAAACGCAGAAGACGGCTCAAAAGAATGGCAGCCGAAGAAAGTATTTTTCACGTCTGATTAGCTCACCTTACAGAGTCATTCTGAGCAGAGCGAAGAATCTCTGAAATTATCGTAGAGACCCTTTGCTATCGCTCAGGGTGACACTGCAGAATGATAAAATAAAGTCGCCGTCAAAGGCGGCTTTATTTTTTATGCCACACTACCATTCCCTCGAAGAACTATCCCTCAAAAATTCATGGCTCACCATTGGCGTGTTCGACGGTGTGCATCGCGGACATCGCGAGATCATCCGCAAATTGGTGCAAGATGCTCATGCAAATGATGCGCCTGCCGTAGTGCTCACGTTCGCCCCGCACCCCGCCTCGGTATTAACCGGCAGAGATATACACTGCCTAACCACACCCGATGAACGTGCGGAACTATTAACCTCGCTCGGCGTGGATGCGGTCATCACCCAGCGCTTCACCCGGGACCTCTCTACCGTGCCTGCCCATGAATATATGTCTCGTCTGAAAGCGCACCTCGGACTCAGTCACCTGCTGATAGGTTACGATTTCGCGTTAGGCAAGGGACGCGAAGGCAACGCGCCGCGTCTGGCAGAGATCGGCTCAGAGTTGGGATATTCCGTCGAAGTGGTGCCAGCTCTCGGCGACGAAAGCGGCGTGATCTCATCCACGGAGATCCGCAAGCTGGTATCCATTGGCAATATGAATGAGGTGACAAAGCTTCTCGGCTATCCATATTCCATGAGCGGAGAGGTCATCCATGGCGCGGGGCGCGGCAAGACGATCAACTTCCCTACTGCTAATGTTGATTATCCAACAGAGAAAGCGGCACCTCCCAATGGAATTTATGCATGTTGGACTCGGCTCGGCAATGAACGTTTTATGGCAGCCACAAATATCGGTTTCAACCCCACTTTTACCCCAGAACGCCAAACTCCCAGCCTCGAAGCCTATCTGCTTGAGTTTGACCGCGATATTTATGGTGAGATCATGACCCTTGAGTTTGTAGCAAGGTTGAGAGATGAAATTCGTTACACAACCGTAGAAGCTTTAATCGAACAAATTCACGACGATGTGAATCAAACCCGTCTTATCTTAAGTAAGTCTGGCTAAAAACCGGCAATTATATGTATCTGAAATATCGAAAAGGAGGGTTGTGCTACCATGCGCAAACGTGCAGGCATTATCTTAATCCATGAAGGCAAGCTCGCGTTGATTGAACGTCATCGCCAAGGGCGGCATTACTACTCCTTCCCTGGCGGCGGTGTGGACGAAGGTGAAACCGATGAACAAGCCGCTATCCGTGAAGCCAAAGAGGAATTGGGCATCGATGTGAAGATCGTGCAAAAGGTTGCCGACGTTTTGAGAACGGGCAGACGCGATCAGGTTTATTTTTTGGTTGATTGGGTGGATGGTAATTTTGGCACTGGTACAGGAGAAGAATACGGCGAAGTGAATCCTGCCTATGGAACCTATGAACCCATCTGGATGCCTTTGGAAGACATTCTTGTAAAGAATGTCGTTCCGCACGGG
>JBDKJK010000122.1:0-3084 GCA_039796675.1 Chloroflexota bacterium | reverse complement strand
TGGATGGTGTGAGGATGCCCATCTCCGAATTTTTTGAATGAACACTTTGCAATGTCAGACAGCGCCGGAGTTTAATCCGGCGCTGTTCGTTTTATGGGTGGTAGAATCGACCTATCAACCTTTGGAGGTTTTCATGACCGAAGTCGTGATCGTCGATGCCATCCGTACGCCGATTGGTGCGTTGGGCGGCGTTCTCTCGTCTGTGCGCCCTGATGATATGGCGGCGCATGTGATTAAGTCTATTGTAGAGCGTAATCAAATGGATCCCATGCTCATTGAAGAAGTTTTTATGGGCTGTGCGAATCAAGCTGGTGAAGATAACCGCAATGTAGCACGTATGGCGGCGCTGCTTGCTGGTCTGCCTGTGGAAGTGAGCGGGGTGACCGTTAACCGTCTGTGCGCTTCGGGCTTGAATGCTATCAACATGGCGGCTCGTGCCATCAAAGCTGGTGAAGGGGAGGTGTATATTGCGGGCGGAGTCGAATCGATGAGTCGCGCGCCATACTCGCTTCCGAAAGCTGAGGCGGGGTTTTCTTTCGGCAACCTCACTGCGTACGACACCGCGCTCGGCTGGCGTTATCCCAATCCAAAAATGAAAGCCATGCATGGAACCGATTCAATGGGTGAAACTGCTGAAAATATTGCTGCGGAACGTCCGCATATCACCCGCGAAAAGCAAGATGAATTTTCTGCACGTAGTCACTCAAAAGCCATTGCCGCAATTGACTCAGGACGCTTCAAACAGGAAATTGTGCCAGTTTCTATTCCTCAGAAAAAAGGCGACCTGAAAGTTGTAGATACAGATGAACGTCCGCGCCGCGATACGACGGTGGAAAGCCTTTCCAAACTCAAAGCCGCATTTCGTGATGGGGGAACTGTGACGGCGGGAAATTCGTCTGGATTAAATGATGGCGCTTCGGCGTTGTTGCTGATGAGTCAAGAAAAAGCCAAATCACTTAATCTCAAACCGCTTGCCCGCATTGTTACTTCTGCTTCGGCGGGCGTGCCTCCGCGCATCATGGGCATCGGTCCCGTCCCTGCTACGAAGAAAGCGCTCGAACGTGCCGGTCTGAAAATACAAGATATTGGTTTGATGGAATTGAACGAAGCCTTTGCTGTTCAATCTTTAGCGGTCATTGAAGATTTAAAGATTGATCCCGAACTCGTCAACGTCAATGGCGGTGCCATCGCCATCGGACATCCGCTCGGCTGTTCGGGCGCACGCCTTGTCACTACACTTGTGCATGAAATGAAGAATCGCGGCAGCGTTCGATATGGTGTGGCGACGTTATGTGTAGGTGTTGGTCAGGGCGAAGCGACAGTAATTGAATATCTAGGTTAGAAAGTTTATAAGCTGAAAGGTTGAAGGTTGGAACGTTCAAACGTTAAAACCTGTAAACTTTCTGACGATGAGGAGAAACATGAAAAAAATTTTAGCGATCCTTTTGGGTACTTCATTGTTTTTGAGCGCCTGCGCTCCGGCGACCCCTGTGGTTGAAACTTCGCAAGCAACCGCAACCGTTGCCGCCACCGAAGAAGTGCAAGCCGAACCGCAAGCAGCGTTGACCGTACAAGAAACCCCTTTGCCCGCCGCAGTCGAAGCGCCGATCATTGATGTTCCTGCCATCATCAATATTGACATGCTTGATGAAGTTTTTGGCTGGGGCATCACTGAAAGTGAAGTGGTCCGCACCAACGATGGCGGCGTGACCTGGTACAACGTCACACCGCCGGGGCTGAGTGATGCGGGGTATTTTATCTATGCTGATTTTTTTGATGCCGATCATGCCTGGCTGCAATTGCCAGATATGAATAACCAGCCGAATGGCGGTACTCTCTATCGTACATCCGATGGCGGGCTAACCTGGGAATCATTTGCAACCCCGTTCAGTGATGGCTCATTGCAATTCATTGACGATCAAAACGGCTGGATGATGGCGAATCGCGGCGCGGGGGCAGGCTCGAATGCGATCTCCATTTTTAAAACTCGTGATGGCGGCGAAACCTGGGAACGAACATACACGAACGACCCCGGCCTTGAAGGCGCTGCGGATACACTTCCGCTTGGCGGCTTGAAAAATTTTCTAATTGCGTTGGATGAAAACACTGCCTGGGTGGGTGGCGTGGTCTATGCTCCCGGACAGACCTATCTTTTCCGAAGTGATGATCGAGGCGTTACGTGGTCTGACATTAATCTCGTTTTGCCCGAAGGCACCAACGAAAGCGAATTGAGCATGATCGGAATCGTTTTCGTTTCACCACAAGAAGGTCTGCTCGCACTGCGCATCACATCAGAAACACCCGAGACCATCGTCTATGCTACACAAGATGGCGGCACAACATGGGAGCAATTGCCTGTGAGCTTCGAAGGCTATGGCAAGCTGGTCACACCGTCAGAGAGTGAAATAATTTTTTATAACGCCGACCAGTTCTACGTCACGAAAGATGCGGGCAGTACCATCCAACAGGTGGCGCCCGATATATCCTTTGGCGATTCAATCATCGATATGAGCTTTGCCAATGCCACCACGGGCTGGGTCATTACCGATGAATTGATTTTATACAAGACGACAGATGGCGGGGCGACATGGTCTCCGCTCATCCCTTAATGCGCTTCATTCCGCGCCCATGCTTGATTCAGTTTCTCGATTTTTTTCTTTGCTGTGAGTTAAAATATCCCAAAGGAGAGTGAGATTATGAATAACCTAGTTCGTGATTGGATGTCTAGCCCGGTAGTTGTGGTTGACCCTGACTCAAGTGTTTCACATGCGACAACCCTTATGCGCCGTCGCAACATTCATAGTGTGGTGGTGGATGTTAGCGAAAAGAATCCGGCATACGGCATTGTGACAACGACCGATATCCGCGATAAGATCGTCGTTGCGGGGCGTAACCCCGCCGAAACGACCGTACGCGAGATCATGTCTGGTCCCATTGTTACAGGTCGCGCCGAGTGGACTCTTGCAGAATGTTCGCGCCTGATGCAGGAAAGAAAGATCCGCCATCTGCCGATCGCTGATGAACATGGCACGCTGATCGGTTTGATCTCATCCACTGATATTTTTATGGCGGTTGAAGAACAAG
>JBDKJK010000121.1:0-6550 GCA_039796675.1 Chloroflexota bacterium | reverse complement strand
ATCTTGAGGGGTGAGGCGTTCGCCAGAAGTAAACTTGAAGACGACGCTGTCATCCCAAATGCAGGTGCCGCTGTTCTCAAGCACCCAAGACATGCTGAAGGTGCTGCCGGGTTCCAGTGGAGTGTCTACAGCTTTTTTGTCGTAGATGGCTCCGTCTCGTTGCCAGCTGATGATGATGTTGTTATCCTCGCAAGTGATGGGCTCCGCCGTAGTACCGTCTATGGCGACGCCGGGTTCGGCGGTAACGCCGGGGCTGGCTAGGGGCGTGGCTTGTTCCACGGAGGAAGCAGTGAGGGCGGCTTCAACTGTCTGTGCGGCGGCGGTGGCTATGGCGCTGCTATCTTGCGGCGCCGAGGTGCCGAGGGTACAGGCAGAGAGTACGAAACAAAGAGCGAGAGTGGTGATGTGGAATTTATTCATAAAATACCTTTAGGGGCTGTGAAGTGATAACTCCTGTGACGGAATATGAACCCCTTAATAATTCAAAGGCGGTTTGGTGCCGTCTGGGATTGGGGAGATGTATTTTGCGGCTGCGCGTTTTTGTTTGTATTCATTCACAGCTTTGGTGCGCAGTTCATCATTCTGCATGAATTCGAGTGCGCTGGCTGCCATAACCTTACCTGCATACAACATGCCGCGTTGACCAATGCCCATTTTTCCTTGTGCCACGATCTGCCATGAGTGACCCGGTGTGCCAAGCGCCCAACAGGCAGTGAGAATCTGCCCCGTAGGCACCACCCAGGAAACATCGCCAACGTCGGTGGAGCCGGGCATGATGATCTCTGATTTGAAGGGCGGCAAAATCTCTTCAAAAAGCACCTGTTGTTTTAGCTTCGCCACATCATTGGCGTCTAACCCGTACACATAGGCGCCCGTTTCAAGGCTCTCGGGTGGAATGGATTTGGAAAGCTCTTGCGCGAAGGCATGTTCTTCGGTGCTGAACTTTGGCGCGCCAATGTCTTCCATCTTGGCTTGCAGCACTTCGTTGATGGTTTCATTGACGAGCATATTAGACATGCCCGAGATGACATTGATCTCCACTTCGGTGCCCGTCATAAGCGCCGCTCCATGGGCAATGTTCTTGACGCGTTCGAATAAAGGGTCAAGTTGGTCTGTGCGCGGCGCGCGCACACTGTACATAGACTCTGCAAAATCGGGCACCACGTTTGGAGCAACACCGCCTTTCGTGATAATGTAATGGACGCGTGCATCGGGGATCATATGCTCGCGCAGGTAGTTGACGCCCACATTCATCAACTCAACCGCATCGAGCGCGCTTCTCCCATTGAAGGGATCCGCAGCAGCATGGGCGGTTTTGCCATGAAAGCGAAAGATGACGCGATAATTGGCGAGGAAGTTGGTATAGGGTACGGCGTTGAACGTATCAGGATGCCAGGTAAGGCAGACTTCAACCCCATCGAATACCCCGGCTTTTGCCATGAAGGCTTTGCCTGCGCCACCTTCTTCTGCCGGGCAGCCAAAGTAGATGATGCGTCCTTTTGCTTCACCTGAATCGATGGCTTGCTTGAGCGCCATCACTGAGGCGATGCCCGCCACACCCAACATGTTGTGACCACAACCATGACCGGGTTGTCCGTTTTCGAGTGGCTTGCGATAGGGTACACAATCCTGACTTAGACCCGGCAGAGCATCGTATTCGCCGAGAATGCCAATGACGGGATCTTCGGCATTGCCATAACTGGCGGTGAAGGCGGTAGGAATGCCCGCCACGCCGCGTTCAAGGGTGAACCCAGCTTCTTCAAGTGAATCTTCTAATGTTTTGGCTGATTTAGTTTCTTTATACCCCAGTTCGGCATAGCCCCAAATTTCATCGCTTAAGGCGGTGAACATACTGCGGTTGGTCTCGATCCATTCGGATGGGTTCATGCGGATCTCCTTGAATTGTGTTTATGTAGTGCGGAGATTATATTCCATTCGAGGCATGCCCTATGCTTAGACACCTTCTTTGTAAGAGACGAAAAAAATGCCCACAGTTAGTCTGTGAGCATTTCGGGAAAAGACTCAACCCAGTGCAGAGCAGATTCCACTTGTGCCAGTTGACGGTGTAGGGCGCTTTCAGCATCTTCACCAGGCAGGCGCTCTGCTTCTCGGGCGTAGCGTGCCCGTCGCCGTTCGAATGCAACCGGATCGACTCCGGCAGGCAGTGCCACTGTCTCTGCTCGGCGCAGGCGTGGACCATGAACGACCTGAGTGATCTCACGGCGTTGTTCTTGCAGATTCTTTTTGCGCAGGCGAAGTTCCTTGAGCATGCAATCCCGTTCGAGCGGAGAGTGAGGCGTGTAGTCTACGATATCTTGCAGACGGCACAATGTGTTGTGCAGGTCTTCGCGCTGGCTGCGGACGTTGTCCAACCTATCTTGTAATTGGGTTTCTTCTTTGCTATTGAAGAGTTTGCCAAAAATGCCCGAGCGGTTTTCGCTCTTAAAGATCTTGAGCGCCTGATTGGCTTGTAGTACTTCAACATCCAATGCGCGGACGAGGCTCTGCAGATGCTCCAGCTCACTTTTTACTTGCGGCAAAAAGGTCTCGACTCTTTCGTAGCTGTGCAATACTTCGCTCTCGATCATTAGTCCAATGTAGGATGTGTCCATACCCGAAATTATACAGACCGGTTTTATCCATTTCAATGATTCGGAGCGCCGCCGGGTTTGCAAAATTGCTAGGCGGTTTATAGTTCTGTGCTATTCAGCAAACTCTTTAATGCAGAGACTTCCTCGGCAGACAATGTCACACCTTTCCCCATCTTGCTATGGTCAGGAGACCAATCGCGCAGGTCATATTTTGGGTCGCGATCATTCCAGCTAATGAGGTTGAGTTCCTTCCTCCAGCCACTCGCAGATTCTGACAGGATACCGATGTTTTTTAAGATTTCAAATTTGATCTCGTTCATGTTCTATTCTCCATTTAGAATACACGTGATAGGGTGTGTGTCACAAAGCGTTCGTTTGCGCTCGATTTCAATCGTTCTTTTTCGCCAGTAAAAACACCAACCGGCTAGACCTCAACTCCACTACTTCCACGTCCACGGCAAAACCTGCTTGCACGAATGGGCGCATCCATCTTTGTTTCATGACTTCATCCAACCTTACCGGACTCTCGCCCGTGACTCGATACAACCATTTGAGGAATCTGTTCGATGGGAACGCCGCAGGCAAAACGATGAGCCTGCCTCTGTTTCTGAGAACTCTTTTTACCTCTGAGAGAGTTTGCCGATCAAAGATATATTCGCTTGGGAAGGTTGCCACCACCGAATCGAACGAGTCAGCGGCGTAAGGCAGAGATTGGGCGAGCCCGCGTGCGAGTTTATGTGTTGCCCCAAGGCGATGCCTAGCGAGACGCCCCATCTGTGTGGATTCATCTATCGCAGCAGGAATCAGCCCACGGTCCAGTAGGAATCGCTGCAAGTGCCCGGGTCCATGCCCCAGCTCGAGAATGCGAGTCCCTTCGAGGCGTGGAGCAATGCTGAGGACCCAGTCTTTCCATTTTCCAAACGAAACCACCCATGCCACCAGATCATAGGTAAAAGCAAATGGATGATAAAGCAGTTGAAAGAAAAAACGCATGAATTGGTGCATTAGATTAATGCAAACGAGGGTTTGACTCATCGTCAAACCCTCGTTCATAGGCAGGTAACTTATACCGGGGTCGCTTCGTCGCCCTTCTTTGGCTTGCGAACGGCTTCGAGGGCGCTCTTGCCGCGTTCTTTTACGTCAGTTGCAAACTTTTCTCCGCGGGTGCGGGCTTCACTGGCGAGCTCTTCAGCGCGAATGCGGGCTTCGTGAGCCAATTCTTCAGCGCGGGTACGGGCTTCTTTGGCGGCAGCTTCTGCGCGAGCGTAAGCTTCTTCTGCGGTTAGTTGCGCCTTATCACGCAGTTCGATCGACTTGTCCTTGATCAGGGCGCGGGTCTCTTCGCCAGATTGAGGGGCAAAGAGCAGGGCGACAACGGCGCCCGTTAGCCCGCCGACGACAAATCCTACAAGAAAGGCTCCAAATTCATCACGGTCAGACATGGTAGTTCTCCTTTTTAGGTCAGTTAATGTTTTATCTTAAATCAGGCTCGTTGCCTGTTCATTCTAACATAGGCTTGCACGTTTTATTTTTGCGCCTTATTTAGGCTTAATGCCTAGCATCTCCATCATACGCTTCAAACCTGCAAGATACCCATTGAGTTTAATGACCGGCTCAACCACATTCTCGCCTAAAAACTCGGCGGTGCCGCGCAGGGTATTGACCGTTTCGCTCGTGGCTTGCAAGATCGGGCGCACTTCGTTTTGTAGCAAGTTGATCAGGCTGGCAAGCTGAATGACAAGCACGATAAGCGCCACACCAATGACAAGGGTTTCAAGCGCTACCACAATGATGAAGACATCGCGGATCTTGTCGGTGGGGGTGGCGGGCTGCAAGAGGAAATAGACCGCCACGCCGAGCAGGGCAACCAATAACACCACAATGGCAATGATGCCTGCCATCATCTGCTTTTGCTTGCGTTCCTGTTCGCGGATTTCCGCCATCTGTTCAGGAGTCAATTGCGGGGGAGGAGGAGTGGTCGTCTCTTGGTTTGGTAAAGGCGTTGTCATATGCAAATTATAGCAGATATGGCGTACGGAAAAAAGCACAAAGCGAAAAAGTTAGCCCTATATCTCTGCGGGGTGATTGGACCTGTGCGCTATTTCGTTATAATGTCTTTTATTTTTGAGGAGAGTGCTATGGTTGATAAAAAATGGATATTGTCGTTGATAATAATCTTTGCCCTTGCCTGCGGATTGACATCTGATGATGTTGAGGTGCCGCAAGAGAGTCCGCCTTTGGAGCAGGGTGTAGACAGCAATGAAGGCGAGACAGTTTCTCCCGATGTAGATGCCTTGATGGCAAACTATTCTGAGGGTCCCGGCGGAGCGATGATGGTCGTTCAAGATGGTGTCATCGTTCATCAGAACGGTTATGGATTTGCCGATGTGGAGACTTCCACACCCATCACAACCGATACCGTCTTTCATCTCGGCTCGGTGGGCAAACAGTTTACGGCAATGGGCGTAATGATGCTTGCAGAAGAGGGTGCTTTGAATTACGACGACCCGATCTCGACCCACCTACCTGAGCTGGCATGGATGGATGATGAGGTGACCATACGGCGTTTGCTATATCACACCTCTGGCATCATGGGCTATGATGATAGCGACAATATCTATAATGCCTTGGTGGCATCTGCTGAAAGACCGGGCAACGACGAGCTGTTGAGTGTGTTGGCAGAACAAGGTGAGATGCTTTCAAGCCCCGGTGAAGAATACAGCTATAGCAACACAGGCTATGACCTTTTGGGTATTCTGATCGAACGGCTCTCTGGGCAGTCGTACCCGCAATTTATGGAAGAAAATATTTTCGGTCCGCTTGAGATGAGCCACACCTTTGCCGTCCCAAACGATGTGCGTTTGAATGCTCCAGAGGTGGCTCAAAGCTATTCCACTGAGGGCGCTTATGAGCCGGATGTGTTGGATGCGTTGAATGGTTCGGGCAGCATTTACTCTACATTGGGCGATCTGTATTTATACGATCAGGCGTTGCTGAACAATGAACTGGTCAGCGTTGAAACTCTGTCGGAGGCTTTTACATCTGGCGCGCTTAACAGCGGTGAAGATATTGCCTATGGTTTCGGTTGGGATATTGACGCGTCATATGTGGGGCACTCTGGTGCGTGGCTCGGGTTTGAGTCGTATTACCTGCACTTTACCGGGCAAGACCTGACTGTGATCGTGTTGTTGAATCTCGACTATTCCAATGAAGGCGCGGAAGGAATCGCCTTTTCGGTGGCGGACTTGTATTTGAAGTAATTAAAGTTAAACAAAAACATCATTACCCCCGAATTTAATATGGGACGCTGACGAGCGCGGAGAGAACTAAAAAATCCGCGTTTTCAGCGTTTATCCGTGTCCCATTTGCTCTTAAAAACATGACTCGCCCACAAAACCTTAAATTCGGGGTGAGTCATGTTTTTGTTTAGGCTTCTTGATATTCAGAAAATCCCTTGAAGATCCGTCGTAGATTCTCAAGAATGGCTTGATATTTCTCATCATCCGCTTCGAATTGGACGCTAATTTCGGCGAAGTCTTCCACCTCAAACTTTTCGACCAGATCTGCTTCAACCTTTACGTCGATACTGTTTCGCGAGAGTCGAACAGAAGTCAACCCGCCATAGCTGCTGTACGACTGGTCGTTGATCTCAAAATAATACGCACTGTTCTCAAAACCCGGTTCGATGGGTCGCGAAAATGAAAAGACAAATGGCTGATCTGGGTCTGTTTCTGGGTCGGCGAACATCACATTTGCTGTGACCGAATTGGCATATGCATCAATATAACTGGCGGTGAATTTCATTATTATTTTCTCCTCTAAATCTTGGTTTTGGGATTTTAGAAGGTACAACGATAATTTGAAATCCGACTTTTGGGGGAATTACCCTGTCATCAATTCATCCACTGCATTTGCCAACTCTCTCAAATTCCCAACCTTCAACACATTGTTACACAGTG
>JBDKJK010000120.1:0-4112 GCA_039796675.1 Chloroflexota bacterium | reverse complement strand
GCCGCTGCGGGCGTGACCGCCATTGCGCGTTCGGTGGGCGCCTCCCTTTCTCCCGCGCTGACTGGCATTTTCTTTAGCGTCCCCAATCTGCTCAGTGTGCCGTTCTTTTTATCAGGTGGTTTGAAGATCGTTTATGATCTGCTTTTATGGCGTGAGTTCAGCCAAATTAAACCCCCCGAAGAATCGTAGGGATAACCCTTGCGGTTATCCCCTTGCGTAAAAAATATAAGGACAGGGGCGAGCCCTATCCCTACCTAAACAGGAGAAAATAATGTCCACTCCCCCAAAATCACAGATCTTACACATCGCCGAAATGGTCAATTATCAAGAAGGTTCCGTCGTCAGCCGCCAGATCACCAAAACGGAATCGGGCAACGTCACCTTATTTGCCTTCGATACCAATCAAGGCTTGAGCGAACATATGGCTCCTTTCGATGCTCTCGTCTACATCCTTGAAGGCGAAGCGGAAGTGAGAATTTCGGGCACACCCTATCAACTCCACGCTGGAGATGCCATCATCATGCCTGCCAACGAACCGCACGCGCTCAAGGCGGTTCAAAAATTCAAAATGCTGCTGACGATGATAAGGGCATAGCCGACAACAGACGATAGACAATTGACGGTGGACGGTACGACCATGGTCTATGGTCTATCGTCCACCGTCTGTTTTACCCACTCACGAATGGATTGTGCATCTTCTCATGCCCAACTGTGGTCTGCGGACCATGCCCCGATAACAGCAACGTTTCATTGGACATCGTATAAATCTGCTCGCGGATGCTTTTCTCGAGTGTTTCAAAATTGCCGCCGGGTAAATCGGTGCGCCCTACGCTTTCGTTAAAAATAAGATCGCCACAAAAGCAAATGTTTTCTTTGGCGACATACAACACACAATGACCGCGTGTATGCCCAGGCGTAAAGCGGACTTCGAACTCGTTCGAGCCGAGTTTCATCTTCATGCCGTGAACCAGGTCAATGGTCGGTTCGGGACCGGGATCTATATCCAGCCCAAATTTTTTACCACCACCACCTTCGCGCCAGAGCACATGGTCATCTGGATGTAACGCCACATGCGGTAACGGATTGAGCGCATCGGCAATCGCCGCCGCGCCGCCGATGTGATCAAAGTGCGCGTGCGTGTACCACATGTGACCAATGCGCCATCCGCGCTTTTGAGCTTCACCAAGAATGATATGCCCATCCCAAGATGGGTCAATCACCACAGCTTCTTTTGTTTCAGGGTCAGCAACGAGATACGCATTGGTGGAAGCGGGTCCGAGTGTGAATTGAACGATTTCAAGCATGGATACCTTCCGATTTACGATTTTCAATTTTCGATTTACGTGGTGTAAAGAAATAACTGATGAAAATAGACACCACGATCAACCCAATCGCCAGCGGATAGATGATGAATGGGTCGTGCTCAAAGATGAAGCCTGCGATTGGCGGCGCGATGATGAAGATGATCGCACTGACGGTCTCCATTGTGCCATAACTGATTCCCATTTGCGAACTGTGAACCAACTCACGTGCCTGCGCCATTGCCATAGGACGTGAAGCACGAAACCCACCCAACAGAAAATAACCAAGCATAAACATAGGCAAGCCCGAACCGAGCCATATGATGGCGGCAAAGAAAATCACCAGCACCTGCGCCACCAAAAAGCCACGGCGCGGATGGAGCCGCCCAATCAACAATGCCAGCAAGGAATTACCCAACGCCCCAGCCGAGAAGACCCAGCCCGTTTCGGTCAGCGAGAGCGAGCGCACGCCTTTCAAAAAATTGGGCGTGAGCGGCTGCGCAAGGTACAAGGCAAAGACCGCAAAAGCAAAGATCATCACAAAATTGATGAAGCGGGCATTCTTCCACAAGTTCATGGGCGGTGCTTCGGGGTCGTGTTGATCCAAGGGCTGCTTCTCAATAAAAATAATGAATAATAGCGAAAACACGAAGACGCCCGCCGCCACAAGATAACTGGTGCGCACACCAAAATTTTCCGCGATCCAGCCGCCGGTCACAGGTCCTAGCGCCATGCCCATGTTAAACGTTGCTGTAGTAAGTGAAAGCGCCGTGCCAACCTCCCACTTGCCGCGCGCCGCTGTGACATAACTTCCCAACGGAGAAGATACGAATGCGGTCACGCCGTACAAAAGTAAACCGATCAAATAGAACGGAAGGCTTTTTGCAAGTCCCATTGTCAATGTGGAGACCAATCCTAATATCCATGCAATGATGAGTAATGGGCGGCGCCCGATGCGGTCTGCTAAATGTCCACCAGGCAGGTGGGTGATTGCCATAAAAAATCCAAATGCGCCCAGCGCAAAGCCAACCTGCTGCTTGCTCAATAAAAATTCACTTTCCAAATGGATCGGCACAAAATTAAAGAACATGCCTTCGCCCATGCCCCACAGCAACAACGCCGCCGCAATAAAACCAAGGTTACGATTCAAAGTTTTCCTCTTTGTACTATGTCATTGCGAGGAGGATGTTCTTCCCGACGAAGCAATCCTGAGTTTACTCACAAGACCGCTTCGGACAAAGAACAATGCCCACACAATAACGCTATTCAACCCGCCGGATAAAATCCCGCGCCATTTCAAATACCTGATGACGAGCCGCATCGCGCGTCACGACGTGACCTGCTTCCACAACGTAAGCCTTTGTCTTGTCTGATGCATTTACCAACCCGTCATAGAGCCGCTCCACATTTTCAGGCAATACATACTTATCGTTCTGCGAATGGATCAACAACACAGGCTTGGTCACTTTGGGCAGCGCCGCTCGCGTTTGAAGAATGAGACGCTTCATCTCCGCAATCGAACGGATCGGATTCTGTGGATACGAAACATGGCTTTTGAAGGCTTCTTTATCAAACCAGCTTGCGCCAGGCACTTCATTCGATTTCGGCAAAAATTTTACAAAGCGGCTGTAAAACTCAATGAACTCTGGCGAGTAATCTTTTTCATCACGTGGCAACTCAAACGGCGTAGACATGACCACCACGCCTGCTACATCCAAGCGGGTAGACATTAACAACGACAACACGCCGCCCATCGAAAGCCCCACTAAAAAGATTTTATCGGTCACGCCGCGTAACAGGTTATATCCATCTTCCACCGAAGCCGTCCAATCCGTCCATCGTGAGCGGATCATATCTTCGGGCGTGGTGCCATGCCCAGCAAGGCGAACGCCAAGGCAGGTATAACCTTGCTCATTTAAATAATCCCCCATCCAACGCATTTCTTTGGGCGCACCCGTGAAGCCGTGTAAAAGCAAAATGCCCGTACGATTACCGGGCAATAAAAAAGGTTCAGTTGTTGGAATGGTTTGAGTGTTCACACCTTGATTATATCAATCAGTCCCCTCAACCCCAATTCATACGAACGCCAACCAAAGCCGGTCACCTTGCCTTTGCAGACGGCTGAAACAAAAGACACATGCCGAAACTCTTCCCGCGCATACACATTCGACAAATGCACCTCGATAACGGGAATCACAATCGCCGAAATCGCATCGCGCAGCGCAACAGAAGTATGAGTGTACCCACCAGGGTTGAAGACCACGCCGTTCGCCCACGTCCGCGCATCGTGCAAGGCATCGATCAACGCACCTTCGTGATTCGACTGCTTGCAAATCACTTCCGCGCCCAGTTCTTTGCCCAAGGCAATCATCTTCTCATTGATGTCATCCAATGTCATCGAGCCGTACACTTCAGGTTCACGCGTTCCCAATAAATTTAAATTCGGTCCGTGCAGGATCAAGATTTTCATGCTTCCTCACTTTGATATTCGACCATAGACGATAGACCATTGACCCTGTTGTCCATCGTCAGCGGTCTATCGTCCATCGTCCAGTACTGCTTCCAAATCATCCACATTCACCAATTCCACCCGCCCTACATCCACCGGCAGCGCAAAGCGAATCGCTTTTGCATTCTTCTTCTTATCCACCCGCATGGCTTGGATGATTTTTTCGCGTGGCATTTCAGCGGGGATGTGGATGGGCAACCCCAACACCTCAAACGTAGACTCAATCGCCTCGACCGTGCTTTGGCTTGCCAGCCCAACCCGAGCCGCGTACCTCGCCTCAGCCGCAGTGCCGATTGCAATCG
>JBDKJK010000119.1:0-3840 GCA_039796675.1 Chloroflexota bacterium | reverse complement strand
ATGCCGATGCCGTGGAATGGTTTGAACGGAATAATCTGCCGCCATTGGCATTTGCTGCAACGAAGAAAGTATTGAAACCCTGATCGATATTGAAACATACGGATAGTCTCTGCAACAGCCTCTGCGTATACTAAACTGCGGAGGCGAATGGGCATGCCCGTGGTGGGAATACGCGCAGAATAAAATGTTTTGGGTGGCGTCCAGCTTTTTCCATTAACCATAATGACTTTGGGGCTATGGAGAATGTTCACCTGATCCGTGGGGAATCAGGTTGTATTGGCAAGCAAAGGCTCCAGGGAAAATCAATAGAATATAATCCGGAAACCAATTATGCGTAAATCAACCAATGTTATTCTTATGCTTAGTGTGATATGGCTTATGGGTACCTGTGGATGCGGCTTTTTTACGATGCTACGCCCAGGTCTTGGGACAAGTTGGCAACAAGAACCTGTGCCGCCAGAGAAGATCATCCGCCTCGGGCTTGGTGAAATGGGCGAAGTCCTTGGGTACACAGCCGATCAAGAGATATATGAGTTTTCATACGGCTCACCTTCTACGTGGAAAAAGGTCTCACAGCCTTCCGGAAACCCAGTTATTGGCAGGAGTTGCAATGCCACAGAAACGACCAATCGGTTTGTGGTTTCACCTCCAAATGAAGTGATCTCACGTGTGCGCGTGGACTGCGTCTTCTTCGAGACGGTATATCATTTCGAAGTTGCCTTGCTTGAAAAAAGCGAGATCTGGTCTTGGGAACATAGCACGTATGCCTACACTGAGTTATTATCAGGCTTCATCTTCTTGATTGCATTTGGCATAGGGGTTATTTTTTTGTTGACAGGGTTGGGAATGGCGCTTTACCAAAAAGCAACAAAAAACAAAAGCCATGGATAAGATCAAGAACCACCTGGCTTTATACTCACTAGTGCCTCTCGGGTTGGGAGTTACATCTCTGTGGTTTTTTCTTCTTTTGGCGTCTTTTTGTTTTTTTTCCATTGCAACCGGGCTTTTTTCCATCACATGGTGGTTTAACATTTTCATCAAAGAGGGTGGGATTGGTGGGAACAAGGAAAACCTTTGAAATAATGAAAAAAAGAGAAAACAAGTGAAGCAACCTGTCACATAGGCGTTCACCCATCGCGCATTGGATGTTGACAAACAAACTTTTTTAAGTATTCTTATTAATAGGCACAGATTTGGCACTACATCCTTGGAAAGAGAGCATATATGAATAAGAAGAAAATGTTCCAAGTAATGATGGTCATCGCAATTCTAGTTTCATCGTTCACCGCGACGGGAAGCGCACATGCATGGTACAACTGTGCCAGCTACATTACTGTCCAATGGGGAGATACTCTTAGCGGAATCGCCGCCTATTGTGAGACGACCGTCTCTGCCATTCGCGCCGCCAACCCCGGCTTGGGCTGGTGGGTCTACACCGGGCAAGTTCTCTACATCCCATCTGGATACTCGTACCATCCCAGCTATCCGCCTGTGCCTCCAGCCACTGGCGGGGCTTACACCGTCCGCCGTGGAGATACGCTAGGAAACATCGCCCTGGTAAATGGATTGAGCCTCAGTTCTTTACTGGCTGCCAACCCGCAGATCTGGAATGCAAGCTTGATCTACGCCGGACAGGTGATCGTCATCCCTGCCGCTTCATCTCCCGTTTATGTCCCACCGCCTCCACCTGTGGTAGTCACTCCACCAGCCACCACACCAGCGGGTTTTGAAGGTGTATTAACGGTCATCGCAGCGAAAGGCGTAAATATTCGTAACCAACCCAGCTACACAGGCAAGATCGTATTGGCAGATGATTACACAAAGGGTAAAACCTTCTACTATCGAATAAACTCCGTTACAAAAGATGATGCCTTCAAACGCGTATGGGTTGAAGTCGTCCTTTCCCAATCAGGAAGCACTGTCACTACCGGTTGGTTACCCGTCAGTGGACCACAGGATTATTTAAATCACACAGGTCCGATCGAAGATTGGGTCACCCCGCATATTCAATAAGCTTAAATAACCTATTTTGCTGGGTAGCAACTCGAGTTATATAAGTAGATCTGAATTAGGATAGGTGACTGTCACTTACTTCGCCGCAAGAGATATTGTAAATTTTAATTTATTGGAGAAACATAATGCCCACCACCCATACGATCATCATTGGTACGAACAGAGTCAAATATACCGAATTCAAACTGGGAGCAGCAGATTGGAACAAATCGCTGAAACAGATCGCCCGCGAACAACTAGGCGATGAGGCTCTGTATACCCAGATCCTAAAGAAACGCGAGAGCCCCAAGCCGAACGAACCCATCTGGGAAGAAATCGTCCTCAAAGACCGCTTCGACCCCAGCTGGACCCTGCTGCTGCCACCCGCAAAATCATTCCCGCCTTCACAACCGCCACAGCCTCCTCCAGCCAGTTTGGGAACCTTCAAAGTAAATAAAAAAGTGAACGTCCGCACCTCGCCTAGAGTGGAAGCAGGCAATATTTTTAAAGAATTTCCAGAAGGGACAGTGTATAAATACAAATTAAATAGTGTGCGCAACGAAAATGGCATGGTCTGGGTGGACGTGACCGAATCGAACCTCGGCAACAAAGTTCCCGGCGCCACTTATTGGATGTGCGTCCGCGAAGGCTCCATCTATCACACCGACCCGAAGATCTAATCCACTCACTGCACGTCGAATCATCCCGCAGAGATGGCACGTAGCCCATCGGCGGGATGATTTGTTTTCAAGGCATATCAAGTATATAATTGCAGGGGCATTCTATTTATTGTCAGCCTCGATACAAACGCACTCGAAAGGAATGGAAATGAAAAATTTCCTGCACCCACTCATCCTGATCGTCACAGCCTCTTTACTCTTGGCATCCTGCACTCTGGCAAGCGGAACCGCTGAGCCGCAGTCGGCACTGCCTGTAATCCAAAACACAGCCGCCCCAAATCTCGCCGACAAAGTAACCATAGATCTGACCGTTAAATACGACGACACAGCCAAATACAACACCGTGGGTCAAATCGTACGTTTCAAATATATCATCACCATGGTCAAGAATGACCTTACCGATGCCACCCCTGCCAACATCACAATCTCAGGCATCACACCTGTATGCCCTGCCATCAATACGGTGGGCAATGCGAACGACCGGCTCGACGCGGGCGAATCCATCTTATGCTCGGGCGATTACCTCCTCACCCAGGCAGATCTCGATCGGGGTTCCGTTCAGAACACAGCCATCGCCACTGTGTACACCGTAAATTCCAATCAGGTCAACACCACAGTGCCAACCATTTCTGCATTGGCAATCACACTCACGAAAACTGCAGATCCTGCAACCTATTACCAGACGGGTCAGCAGATCAAATTCAATTACACCATTACAAACAGTGGCTCCAACCAACTAGGTCCGGCTCAATTCACCATCACGGATACAGGTATCAACAACAATGCACCCTTCAATTGCGGCAATGCGGATGCAACCCTCGCCTCTGGCGCCGCTCTTACCTGTTCCAATACCTATACAGTCACCGCCGCCGATATGACCGCCGCGTCCATTTCTACCAATGCGGTTGCCTTGGGTGGCGGAGCGAATCCATCGCAACCGGCTTCTGTCGCCATTGCCAAAACATCTCCGCCTGCCATGGCAAAGGGCACCAATGTTCAACACAAAGTAGTGGATGGTGAATGGTTGTGGCAGATCGCCCGCTGTTACGGAGCCGACCCTGCAAAAACGGTCGAGGCGAATACAACGCTTGGGAACACTGCCCAACTCAAAGCAGGCATGACCGTTAACATCCCCAATATTGGCAGCAATGGAGAGATCCACGCACCG
>JBDKJK010000118.1:0-4137 GCA_039796675.1 Chloroflexota bacterium | reverse complement strand
CCTGGTCATGAGCGTGGTTAGCATCGTCATGAGCATTATCTTCCGCGATGAGTTGAAAGGCAAGAAAAGCTAAATGTAAGCATCTCAAACAACCCCGCACGTGTGCGGGGTTGTTTTCTTTATAACGATAATAATCGTCACACTAGAAGCGTGATCTACTAGTTTTTTTCATTTCGCGTCCATTCGCCCAATTCGCATTAAGCCTTTTTTCTTTGCACTCTTCCTTTCCTGTATAATCCCATCCATGATCCTCATCACTGGCGCAACCGGATTCATCGGGCGCGCCCTCGTACGTCAGCTCTCTGCCATTGGGTACCCACTGCGGGTGCTCATTCGTCCATCAGCAAAGACGCCGCGCTTGCCCAAAGGTGTGCCAGTTGAAGTTGCCGTGGTCTCCCTTGCCGATACCCGCGGTTTGCGTGCCGCCATGCGCGATGTGGAAACCATCATCCACCTCGCCAGTGCAGAAACAGAAGGCGCACGTGGCAACCTGCTCACCACCGACATTCAAGGCACTCAAAACCTCGTCGAAGCCGCCGATGATGCCGGTGTTGATCGTATTTTATATCTTAGCCATCTCGGAGCCGCCCGTGCTTCAGGCTACCCCGCCTTCAAAGCCAAAGGCATTGCCGAAGAATCCATCCGCGCCGGAAAAACTTCCTACACCATCATTCGCACTTCATTAGTTTACGGACCCGAAGATCATTTCACAAACAACATCGCGCGTCTCATCCGCTCGGCGCCGGGCATCTTCCCCATTCCCAAAGGCGGACGAGTTGTTGTTCAACCCGTTTGGGTCGAAGACCTGATCACCTGCATGATCTGGGCACTTCAAAACGAAAGCACGCTCAACCAGGTTTACGAAGTGGGTGGCAACGAATTCTTCACGCTGGAACAGATCATCGAGATCATCATGGAAGCGACTCAGCGGCGGCGTTATCTCGTTCCGCTTTCGCCCATTACACTACGAGCATTCACCGTCTTCCTTGAAGGCATCCTGCCGCGCTTCCCGCTCTCTTCGCTCTTCCTTGATTATTTTGCCGTCAACCGCACCACCGCCGTCGATTCGATGCCAAGGCATTTTGGTCTCATGCCTGCACGCTTCTCCTATCGGCTCGAATACCTCATCTACAAACGCTGGTATCAGCGATTATGGAATGCCCTCAACGAACGACTATCCCCACAGAGAACAAGATAACATGTCCCTGCCAAACATTCGCCTGCTAGAAACACCCGATGAAATGAAACTTGTAGAAGAACTTCAGCGCCAGGTCTGGCCCGGCTCCGAAACGGATGTCGTCCCAAGCCACGTGCTCATCACCGTCGTCCATAACGGTGGGCTGGTGCTGGGTGCATTCGAAGAAGATCAACTCATCGGCTTCGTCTTCGGCTTCCCCGGTCTCGAAAAGACTCCAGACGGCCCGCGCCCCAAACATTGCTCGCATCAAATGGGCATTCATCCCACCCATCGCGATAGCGGCATCGGCTTCGAACTCAAACGCGCGCAATGGCAAATGGTGCGGCACCAAAGCCTCGACCACATCACCTGGACCTTCGACCCCTTACTCAGCCGTAATGCACACCTCAACATTTCCAAGCTCGGTGCTGTTTGCAGCACTTATCGCGAATCGGAGTATGGCGAACTGCGTGACGGTCTCAATGCCGGTCTGCCCTCTGACCGCTTTCAAGTGGATTGGTGGATCAACTCGCGCCGTGTCGAAAAGCGACTCAGCAAACGTCCGCGCCCAACGCTCAAGCTGGATCACATCACCCGTAGCGGATTACGTCCCTTTTACACGCCTCAACTCACCGACTTGGGCTTGATCCGCCCGCCCGAGCATGTACCTCCCTTTGAAGACCGCCTCCTGTTGGTGGAGATCCCCACCAACTTCATGGACATGAAAGCCAAAGACTTTCCGCTCGCTCGTGATTGGCGTTTCTTCAGCCGCGAACTATTTGAAACCGCCTTTGCCAAAAACTACATCGTCACCGATTTTATTTTCGACAACAACGCAGGCAGTCCGCGCGGGCTGTATGTGATGACTCATGGGGAAAGCACACTGGAAGACTTTGAGTAAACAATAACACCGTCATTGCGAGGGCGCTCTTGTTCTTCGCCCGAAGCAATCTCAGGATTGGCTCATGAGATTGGCTCATGAGATTGCTTCGTCGGGAAGAGCACCCTCCTCGCAATGACGAAAAGGTTCTTTAACGCATGAGCCACCCGAAAGGGTGGCTCAGCGGTTGGATGGAAGAGGATCGAGAAACCTTATCACGTTGACAAGGACTATCTCCGTGTGGAGGTGTTGTTGTGGTTGTCGCTCATGGCAGCCATGCCCACGGGATGATAAGTCGGCTCAGGGCGATTGGCGCCATAAGCAGGCATCGGGTTGGAACGAGGTTGCGGCTTCGGAACGGGTCGCGGGTAATTGACGGGTGGATTCACTTCCTGGCGTGGAGCAGGCTGAGGCGCGCGGGGTTGAGGCGTGGTATAGGCAGAGGCTTGGGTATTGCGATAGGTCGAATTGCGGTCATAGACATCTGCCATTGAAAAGAGGCGCTCGCCTGCCACCGAAAATGTGCCGATCAACAGAACCCGGATCAACCAGACCATGCAGGCAACAAAGATCGGCACAACCGTGGTCATAGTGGCTTGCCCAACAAGAGAGCCGCCAATGGCGTTGTGGTTTTGAATGGCGACCGAAACGCCCCACCAGGTGAGCATGGCATTGAAGGCAGCAGCAAGCAACCATGCGCCAAAGAGATACCAAACTTCAGCGGGCTCGTCGCGCCCCTGCTCAGGGGTAAAGATGCGGGCGATACCGGCAAAGTCTATGGCGCAGAAGGCAAATGCCAGCACAGACGACCAATACATGCCCATAAATTTTAGATCGCCCAAGACATCTCGCAAGGCGAACGAGGTTGTGCCAAAGTTAAAGACCTCGAATGCCAGCAGGGCACATAGGATCATGCCGCCAAAGATCGCGCCGCGCCGCAGCGAGGCGTTCTTCAAAAAGGGCATCAATTGGATGTGGAAGGAACGGTTCATGGGAAATCTCCTTTGGGAACCTGAAAACGGGACAAACTTGCGATGTCTCTATATTAGAACACATGTTCTAATTTGTCAAGTTAACGTTTGTTGCAGGAGAATTGCATGATGGATGACTCCCCCATTAAGCAGACTTCCGAAGTCTTAAAGACTTCGGAAGTCTTTTATTCAACGAACCTTAATCGCGGCTGCGTCCGCTGACGAGTGAGACGTAATAGAGCAACTGCAAGACGGCAGTGACCAAACCAGCCACATAGGTTAATGCAGCGGCGTTGAGTACGTTACTCACACCGCGCATTTCTGCATCAGACTGGATGATGCCACTTTCGGCAAGCATGCGTCGAGCGCGGGCAGAGGCGTCAAATTCCACGGGCAGGGTTACGAGCGCAAAGAGTGCACCGCCTGCAAAGACAAGGATACCCAGCCATGCGATCTGTGTCAGTTGCAAGACCAAGCCGATCATGATCAGGATCCAGCCGAGGTTGGAGCCAATGTTGACCAGTGGCACCAACACACCGCGAAATTTGAGCGGGAAGTACTCCTCGGCATCTTGCTGGGCATGACCGAGTTCATGTGCTGCAATTGCCAATGCCGCTACAGAGGCGCTATTTGCAACGCCATTCGAAAGATAAACGGTCTTATCGCGCGGGTCGTAATGGTCGCTCATTTCGCCGGGGGTGCCTTGAATTTTCACACCCTGCAATCCGCTGGATGCGATCAAACGCCGGGTGGCTTCATAACCGGTAAAGCGACTGCCTGCCGCTACGCGGCTCCATTTGTTGTAGGCTGCCTTCACATACCAGGATGTGATTGCCATCAAAATGAAGGCGGGGATCATATACATTAAGTATGTTGGGTTAAAGAAATACATTCGTTCTCCTTTCTTTCTATTTAACTCACCTTATGCGGTGTCAACGTAGGGGCGACCCGTCTGGGAATTTCTAGCGGATTCGCCTTACCGGGAGGGTCGCCCTGGAACAATCGAGGCAGCCATTCCAAGGGCGACCCTCCCTTTGCGCAACGATGTCATGTAAATAATTGACGGGTCGCCCCTACTGCTTAAATCTTTTTTAAACTACTGTCCAATC
>JBDKJK010000117.1:0-3868 GCA_039796675.1 Chloroflexota bacterium | reverse complement strand
TGTGCATCAGACCTTCACGCCGGTCACCTAGAATGGGAATGCCTGCCTCTTCCAAACGCTGCGGATCAGACCGTTCCATGTTTTCGCTTTCTGCTACTACACGGACCTGCACTCCCCTATTATGCGCGCGCAACAATGCGTCACGGATACTGTTCAAACTAAAACTGTACATGGCAATATCCACGCTTAGTTTGGCAGAGTCGATGGCGTCTGCAAGAGGCTGGTCAATGCCGCCGGTTTGCTGGGAAGATAATGGATTGGCTGGGTCGGTGAAATATAGCTCAAACCATGAGCCTTGAAAGCCATAACCAACTGGCAGGTCGATCGCAGTCAGCGTGGTGGAAGACTCGGTGGCAGAATCAGGCACGAGCGGGGTTTGAGGCGCAGAGTCTGGCGTGAGGTTGGTGGTGCTGCACGCGAGAGTCAAGATCAAGAGTAGGAAAAGTACTGTCGATGTTTTCTTCATGAAAAACATTATATATGCCCACGGTCAAAAATTGCGGATTCCGCCTTATAAAAAGGGAGCAATTTTTGACCGCGCTGGGTATAATCTTGCCGCCATGACAGAAACTCCTTCAACTGCAAATCGTCAGATCGCCCGCGCCGCAGGGACGGTGATGATCGCGATCCTTTTCGGTCAAATCGCCAGCCTTGTCAATCGAATTCTAGTTGCGAATGCTTTTCCCGCCGCAGAAGTGGATGCCTTCTTTTCTGCGAACCGCGTCAGCGAGACGCTCTTCACGCTCATCGCGGCTGGTGCGCTGGGGTCGGCATTCCTGCCCACGTTTACCGGATTGCTCGTAAAGGATGAACGTTCTTCTGCATGGAAGCTGGCTTCATCTCTGATTAATTTGGTTACGCTGATTCTGACTCTTGCCGCTCTTCTCGCTTCGATCTTTGCCCCGCAGATTGTGCGCTATTTGCTGGCGCCGGGGCTCTCACAAGACCTTGAAGTATTCAACCTCACAGTCGAGTTGCTTCGCATTCAATCCATCTCTGCCGTTTTGTTCGGCATTGGCGGATTGGTTA
Source organism: Chloroflexota bacterium (assembly GCA_039796675.1). GTDB lineage: Bacteria > Chloroflexota > Anaerolineae > Anaerolineales > Villigracilaceae > Villigracilis. The sequence continues at coordinate 2,839 of JBDKJK010000117.1, read as the reverse complement.
TCAGCATTCTCAATGCACATCAGGTCTTTTTTATTCCGCAGATCACGGCGGCCATGTATCAGATCGGACAAATATTCGGTGTGCTTGTGCTTTCACGTTGGCTGGGAATTTATGGGCTGGCATGGGGTGTGGTGATCGGGGCAAGTTTATTTTTGTTGGTTCAACTGCCATCGCTTTTCAAGCTCAAAGGTGAATATTCTTTTTCACTCGGGCTGGGCAATTCTGATGTTTTGCAAGTCTTTCAATTGATGGGTCCACGCGTGTTTGGCGCGGCAATCGTCCAGCTAAATTTTTGGGTGAACAATAACCTCGGCTCAAAAATGGTGGAGGGCAGTATTCAAAGCCTGACGTATGGGTTTACGCTGATGGTCATGGCGCAAGCCGCAATCGCCCAGTCTGTGGCGATTGCGGCCATGCCGACTTTTTCCGCTCAACATGCGCTGGGCAAAGTGGATGAGATGCGCTCGTCGCTGGCGGCGGCATTGCGCGGCATGTTCTTACTTTCATTACCTGCCAGTTTGGGGTTGATCTTACTGGCAAGACCGATTGTTTCCATGCTATTCGAACGTGGAGAATTCACCTCAACGATCACCACCATGACCGCCTGGGCATTAGCCTGGTATGCGGCAGGGTTGGTCGGTCACTCCATTATGGAAGTATTGACTCGCGCCTTCTATGCCCAACAAGATACGAAGACGCCGGTCATCATTGGCGCGATTGCAATGGGGTTGAACGTCGTGTTTAGTTTTGTGTTTTCAGGCTTGTTTGAGAGAATTGGCTGGTATCCGCTGGGCGGGTTGGCGTTGGCAAATTCTCTGGCAACCGCGCTTGAAGCCGTTGCCCTATTCATCTTTATGCGCAAACGACTGAATGGCATCGAAGGCAGATCCATTTGGGATGGAGTGTGGCGCGTTGGGCTGGCAGGGTTGGGAATGGGAATCGGTTTGCTGGTGTGGATTCAGGCTGTGGGTAGTTTGAGCCGTTGGTTGGTCGCATTGGGCGGCGTGGCACTTGGCGGAGTCATTTACTTCGCAGGGGTTTTGATCTTCAAAGTTCCTGAAATAAAATTGCTCACCCAGGTGGTGAGCAATCGTATCAAACGAACATAGATTATTTCCAGACCAGCCATTGCACGATGGCAACCAACAAGCCGAGAATAATGCCGCCGATCACCTCGAGCGGAGTGTGACCGATGACCTCTTTCAATTCATCTTCGCTCCACATGTGACCTTTCAGCAACTCATCGAACAGAACGTTGATGCGCTCGGCATGTTTCCCTGCCTGCCTGCGGACGCCTGCCGCATCATGGGCAATGATCATGGTGATGGCAACTGCAACGCCGAACAAGGGGTTATCGAAGCCGTGATACAAAGCCACTGCCAGCGTGCCTGCTACCATTAAAGCCGTATGCGAAGACGGCATTCCGCCTGCAGCAAAGAACATCGTCCATAACCAACGGCGCGAACGCAAATATTCAGTGGGGATCTTCAATGCTTGTGCCAGCAGCCAGCCCAACATGACAGCGATTAGCACTTTGTTTTGGAAAATATCCAAAATGTTCATTCGGATTCCTCTTCGAAATCGACGAGCGACTCTCCAGCCAGTTTTTGCACTTTGAGCTGAGCGGCTTCGAGCAGAGCGCCGCAATGCGCAAGAAGGGCTTGTCCACGCTCGTAATGCGTGATCGCCGCCTCAAGCGGATTCTGCTCATTTTCCAAACCGTCTACGATGCCTTCCAATTCAGCGAGGGCTTCTTCATACGACAATTCTTCAACGGGTTTTGGGGTGGTTTTTGATTTTGCCATATTAACTCCGAGAGTCGATTTACGATTTACGATTTACGATTTACGATTTACGATTTACGATTTACGATTTACGATTTACGATTTACTTCAAACTCTCCATCACTAACGCGCACTGTCAACTCGCCTTTTGCGTCTGTAACCTGGCTGACAACTTTGCCATCAGCTTTGCGGGTGATAATGGCATATCCGCGCGCGAGCACGCCGGTAGGGTTGAGGGACTGCAATCGTTTCGCCATTCCATCTACGCGAGCCAACTGTAATTGGATGCTGTGTTTTAACGCTGTCGTTGTGCGGCGAGCGAGTTCGTCGAGAAGTTGAAATTCTGATTGGATGCGGCGCTCTGGGGAAACGTATTTGAGGCGAGCGGCTAGAGAGGAGAGTAAAGTTTGATGGTCAGAGAGCAAGCCTGAGGTTAAGTCAGTGAGTCGTGAAGTTTGAAACGTGAGGTTTGCTTTCAGGTCGTCCAATGTGATTTGAGTCGCGAGTTCCGCTGCGGCAGTGGGAGTCGGCGCACGCAGGTCAGCGGCGAAATCTGTGAGGGTGAAATCCGTTTCATGACCGACACCAGAGATGATTGGTGCCTTTGAATTTGCTACTTCTCTGACGACGCGTTCATCATTGAATGCCCATAGGTCTTCAATTGAACCACCACCACGTGCAACGAGGATGACTTCTGGAGATTGGAGATTAAGAAATTGGATGGCGTTCACCAAGGCAGGTGGAGCATCGACCCCTTGCACGGGGGAAGGTGCGAGGATCACGCGAGCCAGCGGCTGGCGGCGGCGAATGGTATTGAGCATGTCGCGCAGAGCTGCGCCAGTGGCAGAGGTGACAATGCCAATAGTTTTTGGGAAAGCGGGAATCTCACGCTTGCGGTCGGAGCTGAAAAGTCCCTCCGCTTCGAGCATGGATTTGAGCCGCAGAAATTCCTGAAAGAGCGCGCCCTCGCCTTTGGCTTGGATTAGGTTTGTAATGAGTTGATATTGTCCCTGCGGTTCGTAGACGGCGATCTTGCCATGCACTTCAACTGCGGC
>JBDKJK010000116.1:0-2940 GCA_039796675.1 Chloroflexota bacterium | reverse complement strand
CGTCTGTTCACTTATTATTCTCACAATGAGAAGGAATACCCAGCCGATGTGATGCGGATGTTGTTCGTGAGCAACCACGATAAGAATTCGTGGGAGGGCACCATGAACGAACAGTTTGGCGAGGCGCTTGAGGCAGTCATTGCGCTGAGTGCGGTCAGCGAAGGTATGCCGTTGATCTACAACGGGCAGGAAGCCGGTGAACCGAAGCGCCTGGAGTTCTTTGAAAAAGACCCCATTGTTTGGAGTGAGCACCCGATTGGGACGTTGTATCAAAAGTTATTCGCCATGCGCAGGCAAAATACGGCTTTATGGAATGCCAAATGGGGTGCGCGCATGGTGCAGGTGGTAAATTCGGCTCCGTTGCAGGTGTTTAGTTTTGTGCGGCAAAATGAGAAGGATAAGGTTTTTGCTGTCTTTAATTTTTCGGACAATTATCAAAGCGTTACGTTCAAGGATACCTTATTCCACGGGAATTACATAGATTTTAGTAGTGGTGAAGAGATCACAATGACCCAATCAAGTCTCTTAGAGCTCACTCCCTGGAAATATCACATCTTTATCAAAGTTTGATGTGGAGAAGGGTTAATATAGCCAGAACACCAGGCATTGAATGCCTGGTGTTCTTTTTTTAATTCACACCAATTCGCCTAAAACGACACATTTTGGCAGTATTTTCCGGCAAAATGTGCAATAATGATGCAATCACTGAAGCGATGGCAATCTTGGAGGCTTGGAAATGGAAATTACTACTATGCCCGCAAAAACAGAAAAAGAGTTACGGCTTGCTCGAGGCTCCTACAACTGGCTCAGGGCATCGCCACTTTTAACCATTCCCACTCTTGTCTTTATAATCAATCTGGATCTTGGCGGGGCGCTTTGCAATTTGGCGAGTTCTAATTGTGATTATACAGTGAGCAACCTGCTAACCAATGTTTTTGGAGTCACCTTATCCGCAGTATGGCATTTGCTTCTGCTTCAATACGTAAATAATACCGAAAGTGAATTTGTACGAGAGCATGGTCGAAAGGCATTAACCCATGCAGGTATTCGCACTGGTGTTGCCCTGCTTGGCGCGGTGCTCACGTCATTTGTTTTTGGCGGATCCATATCTTGTATTATTTTCATTGTATTAGCCATTTTATGGATCAGCAATAACTCTCAAGTAAAGCAAATGGATGAAGACATCAAAAAATTCCTATCAGATACTGCGCCCGCAACCGACATGATTGTTCCACATGCCCAAAAGGAGCGTACGGTGACCCCAGATATGGAAACCCTCCGCAAGATACTCGAAGACCTGCAAAGCGATGACGATGTGACAGTGATCCTTGCCATCGAAAAAGTGGAATCGGTTGAGGATATTCATGACGCAACACTCAAGAAAGCCATTTTGAAAGAACTCGAACTGCTTGCAGATGAAGATAATAACAAAGACGTTCAAAAAAATGCGCGTGCTGTTTTCGACCGCTTGACACAAGCAAGCCTTGTCTTTGATTCGAACACAAAATCGGATGCGCAGAGCACTCTCGCCCAGCTTTTACAAGACTTGCAAAGCGAAAACGATAAAACCATTCTATCTGCGCTTGAAACACTCAAAACGCTTATGTACAGCAGTGAGGTGATGCGCCTCCAGCTTGAAAAAAACAGTGTGCGCAGCAGCAGCTCAAAAGTACGGAATGAGGCGCGCACGTTATTAAACTCACCCGCCAATCGGGCTGTCTCACAACGTTTTAATCAGAATCGTCTCGACCGGAAAACAAGAGAGCTGATTCTGGGTGAGATCAAGACCTGGGCACAGAATGAATTGATCGAAAAAGAAATTGCCGATGTGCTTAGCCGCCGTTACGATTTTGACATCGCTCCACCACCTGCGCAACCGAAACCTCTGGAAAAGCCTACTGCATCTACTCAAGCAGCAGCTACACCGAAAGAGACTTCTGCTCCGCTCACACCAAGCCCATCTGCTCCACAGCCGCCGCTAGCACCGCCTGCTCCGCGTCCATCGCTTCTGCAAACGCTGACTAGTGAAGCCAGCATAAAAATCTATCTTTATCTTGGCGCATTCTTTGTGATCGCCGCTGCTGCTATTTTAGGCGCGGTTGTGCCAGAGTTTCGTCTGCCGATCCTCATCCTGGGCACTTTCCTTTTTGGCGGTCTTGCCGTTGCCATCAAAAAGCGACTCCCTCAACCCAGTTTTGCGCTTTTTATTGTCTTCTCTTTTCTGCTTCCTATTACAGCAAACTCGCTTGAAGAGACCCTGCGCCAGTCATTCGATCTATCCTCGTCGTTTACATCCGGGTATTGGGCGGTAGTCTTCTTCATCATGGCAGTCATCTGGAGCGGAGGCACGCGTCTGTATGAATCACGCCTGTTCAGTATTACTGCATTTGGCTCATTACTGCTTGCCTTCTTTAGCATCGGCAGGTTCTTTAAAGCCGAGCTGGAATTTTATGTCCTCCTCGAAGGCATTGCTGCCTTTGCAGGGCTGGCAGGAGTTTGGCTGCTTCGAAAATGGATGGATCGTAATTTTTCACTGCCGCTCTTTATTTCAGCGCAAGCCGTGCAATTTAGTCTACTCGTTGCTTCACTCGCACTATTCGGCGCTAATCTCATTGACCCATCTTACATAAACCTTAGGCATCTCGCGGCGTTCGTCACCTGGGGTCTGGCAGTCGTCTTTTTTATCTTCTCCAACCGACTCTATCCGTTCTTTGCCTATGCCTGGCTGGTTGCCTCCACACTGATTCCCATGCCCTGGTTCATTGCCGCCAGCTTCGACCTTGAAAGCCTGGGGTCTGCCATCGTATTATTTACATGGGGCATTCTTCTTGCTGCAGGCAGTGAGGTCTTCCATAAGTTTGAACGGATGCAAAAGTACAGCCTGCCGATCTTGCTCGCGTCGATGCCGAGTCTGGCATTGGCAGTCTTTACTGGCTTTGT
>JBDKJK010000115.1:0-3571 GCA_039796675.1 Chloroflexota bacterium | reverse complement strand
TGGAGCGGCAACCGCGACGATGTTGCCAAAGTCATCAAACCGGGTTCGCCTGATACAAAACTCACGTTTATTGAGCGCGGCTTGCCCGATAAGAACGTGATGCCCTACGAGCTGGTGGATTTCGTCAACACGCAAACCACCGAATACCGCGCGTTATACCGTCATGGCGGCGACATGGACCCGCTCAAACGGCTGATCGCAGCAGGCTTCCCTGTAATCGTGGAAAAAGGTTATTACGAACGCGATTACACCGGCAAGATCGACTGGCTCGGTCATTATCTATTCACAACAGGGTACGACGATGCCAAGGGTGGCTTCATTGTGCAAGATGCCTACTTGAAACCCGGCAAAGACCTGCTCAGTAAATATGAAGAGTACGAAGACGGCTGGAGATCATTTAACTATTTGTTCATGGTTATTTACCCTGCCGAACAGGAAGAGGAAGTGCTCGGAATATTAGGTCCCTGGGCAGATGAAACCTGGGCGGCAACCCATGCTCTTGAACTTGCATCCAAAAATATTGCTGAGCTGGAAGAGAACGACCTATTCTTTGCTTATTTCAACAAAGGCACCAGTCATGTACTTCTAAATCAATATTCAGATGCCGCCATCGCCTACGACCAGGCGTTCAGCCAATATTCCAAATGGGATGTGAATAAAGGCAATCGTCCCTTTCGCATGATGTGGTATCAAACCGGACCATATTTTGCATACTATTACTCCGCTCGATATCAAGATGTGATCGACCTCGCCACCACGACCTTGACCAAGACCATCTCCAAGCCTACTCTCGAAGAGTCCCTGCTCTGGCGCGGACGTGCCTACTACATGATCGGCAATACAAACGCTGCCATCGCTGATTACCGTGCCGCGCTGCAAGTCCATACAGATTGGTACCCAGCCGTGCAGGCGTTACAAGAATTAGGGATTCAGCCCTAGACCGTTAACATGGTTACAGGTTATAACGTTTGAACGTTGTAACCTGTAACCTTCCAACAAACTTATGAAAATCCTTCACTTTGCAGACGCCCACATCGATATGACCAATTACGGACGGCATGACCCGGTCTCTGGGCTACCGCTTCGCGTGTTGGATTTTCTCAAATCGCTCGACACCATCGTGGATACAGCCATCGAGCGCAAAGTGGATTTGGTCATTTTTGCAGGGGATGCGTATAAAGACCGCTCTCCGGCTCCGACCTTTCAGCGTGAGTGGGGTAAACGCATCATGCGTTTGTCTCAGGCGAAGATTCCGACTCTGCTACTCGTTGGCAACCACGACATTTCCCCGTCCATTGGGCGGGCACATGCCTTGCAAGAATTCAAGACCCTGCAAGTGCCTTATGTAAAAGTGTTGGATGCGCCTGAGTTGCTAACACCCGCTGAGTTATGGGACGTGCCGCTTCAAGTCATCGCCATGCCCTGGGTTGCCCGTTCTGGGCTGATGGCTACGCTGGAGATGAGTGCCGAGAAACCCGAAGAGATTTTCTCAAATATCGAATCTCGAATCTCGGATTTAATGGAAGACATGCTCGCCCAAACCGATGATTCATTACCTGTCATTTTGACTGCGCACGCCTCCATTGAAGGCGCAAAGTTCGGCGGGGAACGGCTCGTGATGTTGGGCAATGATCTGGTGCTGACCGGCTCATTGGTTAAGAATCCGAAGTTTAGTTATGTGGCAATGGGGCACATCCACAAGCCGCAAAATGTTAATGGACCTGGACCAGACAAAAAAGATAAAACTCCAAACTCTCAACCGCCAGTGATCTACCCCGGCTCCATTGAACGAGTCGATTTTGGCGAGGCGAAGGAAGACAGATACTTCGTCATTGCAGATGTGGAAAAAGGACGCGACACCGAAGTAGAGTGGATTCAACTCACAGGGGTGAGAAAGTTCATAGACCGCCGGGCAGTTCTAACGTCGAGTGAGAGCGTGACAGAGTCGCTTAAGGCAGCATTGCCCAAGCCGAAGGAAATGTCTGAGGCGATTGTCCGTCTCGTGGTTGAATATCCAAGAGAATGGGATTCGCTCATTGATGAATCCGCTTTGCGAAAATATGCGGCAGATGCGTTTGAGTTTCATTTTGTGAAACGCCCACAGATCGAGTCGCGGGTGCGCATTGATGAGGGGCAGGTGGTGAGCAGCTTGAGCCCACTAGACCTGTTGGAACAATATCTAACCTCGGCAAAAGTTTCAGACGCGGAAGATTTGAAACATTTGGCGCAGGAAATTATATCGAAGGAAGAAACGGATATATAACTGCTTACGTATTACGCATCACGTATTGCGCAATACGTGATGCGTAAAAGAAAAACTCTTGACACATCCTCTCTGACCCTTGATACTTGGGCATCCCATCCAAACGAGGTTGTTATGTCCAAAGAGCAAGCAAGTAATCGCTGGGTCGTGGTCGTCATCTTTTTCTTTTTTATGCTGTTGCACCAGACCGACAAGTTGATGATCGGTTCGCTGCAGGTGCAGATCAGCGAAGATTTTGGGATTAGCAATACGCAATGGGGGTTGGTGAATTCAGGTGCGCTGATCGTTGCCACCATTCTTTACCCGATCTGGGGCTACTTATATGACCGGTACGCGCGCGCAAAACTGCTTTCGTTGGCGGCGCTTGTTTGGGGCGCAACCACATGGCTCAATGCGATCGTGCGCAGCTTTGGTGGGTTCCTTGCCACACGCGCATCCACTGGCATTGATGATTCATCCTACCCGGGTTTGTATACGTTAATCGCCGATTATTTCGGACCCAACCTGCGCGGGAAGATCTACGGCATTTTGCAATTGGCACAGCCCATTGGGTACCTGGTTGGTATGATCCTGGCATTGATCGTTGCACCGATGATCGGCGGCTGGCGAAGTGTGTTTTACATCACCGGCTCTTTGGGATTGGTGATCGCGATCCTCATCTTTTTCTTTGTAAAAGAAATGCCGCGCGGAAAAGCTGAACCTGAATTCGAGAACATAGCAGAGATGCAGACCTTCAAGTTCTCATGGGCAGAAGCAAGAGATATCTTCAAAAAGAAGACCATGTGGTTTGTCTTTTTGCAGGGCTTTGCGGGCGTTTTTCCGTGGAACGTTATCACCTTTTTCTTTTTCGCTTATCTTGAAAAAGAACGCGGCTACGATGGCAACAGCATCTTGTTTACCATGGCACCTGTGATCCTGATCCTCGCCAGCGGATATTTCATTGGCGGTGCGCTCGGGGATATGGCTTTCAAACGCACCAACAAGGGACGCATCATCGTTTCCAGCGTTGGGGTGTTGTTGGGTGCGATCTTCATGTATTTTGCTTTAAATACCCCCACCGAAGCGCGCAATCAATTCTTTGTGCTGATGTGCCTGACGGCTGTCTTTATGCCGCTTTCTTCTGCCAACGTGATCGCTACCGTGTACGATGTGACCGTGCCGGAAGTCCGCTCGACGGCGCAGGCGGTGGAATACTTTATCGAAAATGCAGGCGCGGCATTCGCTCCCATTCTCACGGGCGTCATCGCAGATGCGATTGACCTGAAGACTGCTATTTTGCTAATTTGCACCGTGTCATGGGGATTATGT
>JBDKJK010000114.1:0-4253 GCA_039796675.1 Chloroflexota bacterium | reverse complement strand
CTGCAGGAATGATTGTGCCGTTATATTCCAAATCTTTTGTGGCACAGGCGTCCTCGGCGACCCAAACTTGAAAGCCGAAATCTGCGGCGGCACGGGCGGTGGCATCCACACACATGTGGGTCATCATACCCGTGATGACGACACGCTCCACGCCCCAACCCTTCAATATCTCCAATAAATTCGTCTCACGGAAAGAGTTAGGGTAATGCTTGTACACAATAGGTTCACCTTCAAAGTGAGCAGTGACATCATGAATATCAGAACCTTCGGTGCCTCTCACAAAAAATGGAGCATCCGGTTTCAGCGCAATATGCTGAATATGGACGTGATGCCCGCCATGTTCACGAAAACATTGCAACAAGCTGTATGCTTTCTTTCCCGCTTCGAGCGGGTTGACCAGCTCCATCTTCCCGCCGGGGAAATAGTCTTTTTGAATGTCGATCACAAGTAAAGCTGTTTTCATAGGATAGTCCTTTAGTTGATTAGTCAGATAATCGAGTCGTTAGGAGGTCTGGATTTTCCTGAGGAATTCGTCTGCCTGGCGTTTGAGGTGAAGTTTATCTGTCACTGCAGTAACTTTCTCAAAATCAGCCTTTGCTTTTTCTACTTCGTTCAATTCCAAATACGCCTTGCCTCTTCCCAAGTATAACCGCGCCTCTTTCGAGTTGACTTCGAGGGCGCGGGTGAACAAGCTTACAGCGGAGACAAAATCTTGGTTGATGAGGCAAGCATCGGCAAAGCCTTGAAGCGCGAGGGCGTTGCGGGGGTCCTTCCTCAACATGCGTTCATAAAAATCCCGCGCCCAATCCAGGTTATCTTTGTAGAGCATCAAATTAACATCTATCATTACAAGGGCTTCTTCAGGCGAAAACCCCACGGCCACATCCTGATCGGCATGTGCAGCGTTGAGATCGCCTAATTTGAAATATGCCAGCGAGCGAACAATATAAAACAACGGCATGCGTGATTGCAGAGAGATACTTTTGTTGAAGCCCGCCAGCGCAGGTTGCAGCTCGCCGCGCTCCAGAAAGAGTGAGGCGCGGTCGAAGTGCGGCACTGCCCAATTCGGGTTGAGCGCCTGTGCCTGCGCAAAGCGTTCGAGGGCTGCTTCGTAATCTTTATCCAGCATGTAGATCTCGCCGCGAAGTTGAATGGCAAACATGTGAGCAGGGTTTAATTTCAAGGCTCTTTCTATATCAGCAAGAGCGCGTTCCTTTTGAGCGACGGCAAGATAACAGCCCGCGCGCGAGATAAAATTATTGATGTGGGTTGGTTGCTTATCAATATCTGCTGTATACAACAACGCCGCGCGTTCGTAATCACCTTTCATGTAATAGTAACCGGCACGATTGAAATAATAAGTTATGCCGAGATTAATGTTTTTCAGCAAGGCATGATTCAACGAACTGATCGAGAATGCGATTAACACACAAAACACCAGCAGAATGTAATCTCGCGTAAAAATGCCGAACAAGATCAGCAAAATTAAAAAGGGAATACCAACCGCTAGTGTGATACGGTCTGCGTTGGTTTTTCCGAACAGCCATTCCATGACGGCATGAAAAATATTTCCGCCATCTAACGGATAAACAGGAATCAAATTGAAAACGACCAAGATCAAATTAACAAAAGCAAGGGAAAAGAACAGGTTCTGAAACATTTGGATCCAGATATAAGTTTCAGGGTCATTCGAAAACGGCAGGAAAAACATCGCCGAGATAACATAGGCGGCAATGCACAAGAATGCCATCAGCATATTCACTAGTGGTCCCGCCGCATAGATGAAAAAGTTATGCGCGGGTTTTTCAGGCTTGTAAGCAAGATTGGTCAGCCCACCCAATAGCCAAACCACAATGCTCTTCACCTCCACCCCCACCGTCAGCGCCGCGAACGCATGCCCAACTTCATGCAAAAAAATAAAAAGCGTCAGCCCGCCCACCCACAGCAAAGACTCGACCACACCGCGCAGGTCTACGGGTTTGAAAAGCAGGTACGCGATCGGAATACTAAACAGCATCGAAAAATGGAATCGGATATCCACACCGCGCCAACGACCAAGCGACCAGGACCAGCCGAAGAATCTCATAGATAAAACTCACGCTTCAAAACCGACTTTGACTTGATTTTCACCATTGAGTTTTCACTTCCGCCCAAAGTCTGCGGGGTTCTCGCCCCACATGTCCGTATCCCATTTGATGACCCTGCCTTCAGGGAATTCATTTTCCGCCAACCAGTTTTCGGCACTGCGGATGATGGCAAATAGAATGGCATTCTTCGGGGTATGTTTTAGTTTTGTCTTGCAAAGACCGGTATTGACCCACAAGATCGCATTCTCAGAATCAGAATAGATCGGAATGTGCAGGTTATGCTTTTCCTGCCAGGTCAACCCGTGGACAATGGCAAGAAACTCGCCGACATTATTCGTCCCATCGGCATATGGACCAGCATGAAAGATCTCTTCACCTGTTTCGGTGTTCACGCCGCGATATTCAAGTTTCCCCGGCGCACCACTGCAGGCTGCGTCTACACAAATGGACGGAAGGAGTGGTTTGATGCTTGCCTCTCTCCATTTGCCGCTGGTGGCTACCTTGCCAATGTAATCTTCGTATTTGGCGAGGTATGCGGCATCTGCCTGAGCTTCACTCTCGAAAGATTTGAACTGCGCGCCGACAAAGCCCTTCACCTGTTTTTCACATTCAGCCCAGGTAGTGAAGATGCCAGTCTTGCGCCCCTTCCAAACGACGTAATACTTTTGATGCGCCATGCGTCAATTTTACATCAATTCAATTCTGAATATTTGGCTTGACAAACAACCTCAAATCCGTAAAATACGACCTCAATGAAAACTATGTGGCACTTATGCTCGTGTCTTTGGCGGGGTTCGTAACCACCGCCTGAGATTCATAATCACCCAAGCAAGCAGTCAACCCTCAAGGCAGTGGAACGGCTCCCGCGTGAAATCATATCCGCGCAGGATGGTTCGCTGTCCTTTTTGTTTGGTTGGCTGCTTTTTGTTTAACAATATAAAGAAAAGGAAACTTTATCATGACGTACTCACACCCTGAATACCTTGTTGAAACCGATTGGGTCGCCAATCACTTGAATGACCCGAGCATCCGCATTATCGAATCGGATGAAGACCCGCTACTCTATGCCATTGGGCACATCCCCGGCGCCGCCCAGGTAGACTGGTTCAGCACGTTGCAACATCCGCTGCGCCGCGACTTCCTCACCAAAGAACAGTTTGAGCAGGTCGCTTCCAAACTTGGCATCACGAACGACACCACTGTGATCTTCTATGGCGACAAATCCAATTGGTTTGCTTGCTATGCCTTGTGGCTTTTCCAATACTATGGGCATCAGAATGTAAAGATCATGAACGGTGGACGCACCAAATGGGAACAGGAAGGTCGCGAATTGGTGAAGGAAGTTCCCTCCTTTGCCGCCACCACCTACAAAGCCAAAGAAGCAGATAAGTCTATTCGCGCATTCCGTGATGATGTCTTCAAGTCGCTTGATACAAAGAAGCCTCTGGTGGATGTGCGCTCTCCCAAGGAATATTCCGGTGAATTGACTCACATGCCGAATTATCCTCAAGAAGGCGCCACCCGTGGCGGACATATCCCCGGCGCGGTCAGCATTCCGTGGGCGCAGGCTGTAAACGAAGCGAACTCCACTTTCAAGACCGCCGAGGAATTAAAGACGCTTTACGAAGGCAAGAATATCAAGGCAGATGGCGACATTATTGCATACTGCCGCATCGGTGAACGCTCATCATTGACCTGGTTCGTGTTGAAGTACCTGCTTGGCTATCCTACCGTCAAAAACTACGACGGTTCCTGGACCGAGTGGGGCAACCTGGTGGATGCACCGATCGAAAAATAGATGAAATCATAGAGGGCGGGAAAACCCGCCCCTACAAAGAGAATCATGACCCTACCCAAAAACCTTCAAGAGATCGTGGAAGACTTCGCCAGCATGAGCCGCGAAGAAAAGCTCGAGACACTGATCGCATATGCCGAATCCATGCCTGATCTGCCAGAGCGATTTCAGGCTGAGCGTTCGAACATGGAGCCGGTGCCTGAGTGCATGACCCCGGTCTTCATCATCGCTGAGAAAGTGAATGATGGCATCTTCTTTTATCTCGACATTCCGAAACAATCTCCCACCGTGCGTGGGCTTGCATCCATTCTCACCAACGGCTTGAACGGTTGCACGCTTGAAGAGATCATCTCTGTGCCTGTTGATTTTTA
>JBDKJK010000113.1:0-2688 GCA_039796675.1 Chloroflexota bacterium | reverse complement strand
ACGATTCAGTTTAGTTACGAATGTGTTACTGAAAATATTATGGATTTCAGATGGCAAATCGTCAAAACTCCTGCCTTGATATGGCACAAGGTTACGGCGTAGGCAAGCAAGATGAAGGGCATAATTACGAGTTTCGCTAATCCAATATTCTGCTTGCCAATAACGCCCACGTTCAATACAAAAACGTGCTCGTAATGCATGATGTACAGCATACCCAAAGAGCGTCTGTGCTATTGGTGGATTTGGAAAAGGTTTTTCTACCGACTTGCCAAAAAGCAATTTGAATTTTGGTCCAGTAGCCCCAAATGAAGATGCAGGCGTAAAAGACAGGTCAAATTGTAGACAACTGGGAAGCAAAAAAACTCGGTAAATGGAAGTGCCGCTCGGCAAATCGAATAATTTGGTCACATTAAATTCTTTTTCAATATTGCTCGTCCAATCTTCAAGCACATCAAAAATAGAATATTCATCTGCCACTGAAAAAGTTAAGTCAATATCTGACCAGCGGTCTCCGTCACTTAAAGCAAGCGAACCAACAATTGCGCCTGCCACAATTCGAGTGTCAGATTTTGCCAATTGTAAAACGTGTTCATGAAGAAGATTTCGGTCTTTTATACTGAACATTTATATACCTGAAATGAGATAGCAGCCTAACGGTTTGCGTTAGCGGCGGCGGGTGAGAAAACTGATTCTAAACCAGAAAACTGCTGAGGCGTTGAAAATGCTCATAAGTCGCGCAGACTCCCGCCGTCCGCTGCACGCGGTGTTGGGCGGTGCGGTTCTTAAAACATTTTACTCTACCAAACGATCTAATGAAACATATTTCACGATTTCTTTATCCAATCCTGCTTGTACAATTCAAAAATCATTGCGTCCATCAAGTATTTCCCTAAGAATTCAAAAGCCTTTGCTGACGAATCGATCTCGTGGGTGAGTGTAGCAAGAATTCTAATTTTTACATCTGCCAGTGGATGACCAATATAAGGCGCTAATAATCCATCAGTTAATCCTTTGCAAAGAAAGGAAATATTTTCTTGAGACTCAACACCGTAAACCCAAAGAGCTTCATCACTCTTAGTTGAGTTGTTTTGTGACTCCATTAATTCAAATGAAACAATTGCTTTTCCAGAATTTAGCGGACTTATTGATATAAACGATCCCGCTGACATACTTTTTGGTCCAGAGTGGGTTAAGTAAATCATTCCCCCAGCAATAGTGTTCGTAGTAATGTAAAAGTGATTATGGGGTAGCTGCACATTTTCAATGGATTCATATTGGACTTTATCTCCAACAGGCAATTCATTAGGTATTTGAGTGGAAAACCATACTTGTATACGACCGCTCTGCTCAATTCGAAGCCGATTTTCCCCTCGTTTCAATAGATTCGCGATCTGTTCTGCATCAAAACTAGCCATTTGAGAATATTACTCCCTCTGTAAGACTTCTTAGGTTTTGGTTATGAGATAGTACCGCCCAACTACTGTTTATACAGCGCGCTGTATAACACCCAATTTGGGGTACATAACAGCGATTTCGCTGTATAAGCACCCTATAGATTGCAAAAAACCAAAGCCAAAACCCACCCGAAGCTGCTTTGTCCTACAAATAATACGTCATCCTCTGCAAATGGATCGAAGGGTCAATGTACTGCACCTTCACATTCCCCGGCACCGCCAGGCTGATCGGCGCATAATTAAGGAAAGCCCGCACCCCGGCTTGCATCAACTGATCTGCCACCTGTTGCGCCGCCGTTGCAGGCACCGCCAACATCGCCACCTTCACCCCCATCTCCTTCACACGCTCACTCATCGACTCGGTATCTTCCACCTTAAAATTCCCGATCACCTGCCCCACCTTCTCTTTATCGTTATCAAAGATCGCCACAATATGAAAACCGCGGTCTTGAAACCCCTGATAATTCGCCACCGCATGACCCATATCCCCCGCGCCCACCACGATCACATCCCAGATCCGGTCCACCTTCAAGATCTCACGCAACTGCCCAATTAAATACTCAATCGAATACCCCGTGCCCTGCTTACCAAACTCACCAAACTGCGAAATATCCTTACGGATCTGCGCCGCCGAAATACCCACATGCTCGCCCAACTCCTGAGAAGACGTCGTCTTCAACCCCATATCTGCCATCCGCTGAAGCGCGCGCAAATACACTGGCAACCGTCCGATAATAATATCTGGAATTTTTCTCGCGTTCATGAGCCCTCGCTTTACAGAGTATAGTCCTTACTACTATACCAAAAAACCAGATTTTGTACAATTCGGTACAAGTGCATCACAAACAAAAAAGCGGATGAAGAACCCGCCTCAAACTCCGCTCAGGCTTGGGTCCCCAAACCAAACATCCCCTACGCCCGAGCCGCGTTTCCGTCATTGCCTGTACCGTGCGCAGGCACGCGTGCGAGGAGGGCGATAGCCCGACGAAGCAATCTCTTGGCGTGATGCGAGATTGCTTCGGGCGGAAGAACATTGCCCTCGCAATGACGGAGAACTCACCCCTCATGCGTAGGTTTTACTTGCTCGCTCGTCCACGCTTTGAGCTTCTCACTTTCAGGCGCACCTTTTTCCCCAACCACCTTATACACATTCACCGCCTTCGTCTTGCCCTTCACCACCACCGCATCAGCCAATTCACAATCAAATTCATCCTTCACCTGCTGATACGTGCTC
>JBDKJK010000112.1:0-5973 GCA_039796675.1 Chloroflexota bacterium | reverse complement strand
AATCCTATTAGCGCTAGTATTACGTGAGTTTGCAGTACACAACAATCACACAACCAGAAACTATTAGATAGAAAGCCTATGAAAACTACGAGAGGAAGTCTTGTCTGTTTAACCATCTACGTGAGCCTTTTGCTCACTTGCCTTACACTACCTGCCCTGTCTCAAACCACAAAGGAATGGAGTAAAAATGGCGGCGACAACGGAAAAGACGCCGACACCAACAATGTTCCGGATCTTTCGGCTTCCATTGAAAGAACTCTGGTCTACGAGCTCAACCGCATTCCTGGACCTTACTCTTCGTGGTGGGACAGGTTCACTTGGGACATCGAGCGCAACGGTCCAGCGACGAGTATTCGTAACCTCGGCTATCCGCGAGCTTTCACCAGAGCTCGTGAGTATCAAAGAGAGGGTTACGGCCAAGAAGGTATCCGGTCTGACGGCAAAAGAGTTTTTGAATCATTGTTCGAGGACAGTGCCATTGACGCCTTCATTGGGGGCATTGATTTCAATCGCTTCAAGGGCAGGAAGCCAATTCAGACGTTCAGTGCAAAGTTTGCGCAGGGCTCATTGGATACAAAGGAGTCTCATCTGCAAACTGGCACAGTACAACCAAATGCTGTGCAGGATACTCTGACTTGGATTGATGACGTGGTGGTTAACGGATATACCAAGTACGGCGTCAACCTTCTGAACGACAAGCCCTATTTATTTCATTCCATGGGACTGTGGAAAAAAAGTAATGGGGTGCCACTCTTGATTTTGAATTCAAGACTGCGCATACTCATCCTGTCACTCGATCACTTTGGGGCAACCCGTTTTGACGAGGAAGCCATAGTGCCACTCAATCCTCACAACCAGCTTGGATTTGGGTGTCGCATTTATCCGACACAGTTCTATGGTGAAAAACTCGAACCATCATACAGCATCAGGTTCACGCGTGAAATTGATGGCGACCCGAGCAAGATTTTCTACGCCTCACTTGGAAAAAAGGGTGACGAAAGCCTGGCTTTGGCGGGCATCTCGTGGTCATTTTGAAAAGCGAGTTTGGGAAAATTTAGATCACAAGCGCGACTGAGTTAACGTCGCGCTTTTTTTGTTGATTTATTCATTTTATACATTAAGCGAAGACTCACACGCCGCTTTGTCTTCAAAAGTAGCAGTAGTAAAGATGGGTTTTTAGCGGATAAGAAAAGCACCTGCCGCCGAAGCAACAGGTGTGAGTGATTTCAGAATTTCCCATTTGACTACGCCATCGCCGAGGAGATCTCCTCGATCGTCCTCATGACTGCATCACGCGAGGACATACCTTGCGGCGGCTTGGTGATCGGACGACCAACAACGATACGATCAGCTCCGGCTTTGATGGCTTCAGCGGCAGTCATGCTCCGCTCCGGATTCTGGTCATCGCCAGGAACAACCGCCCACTTTGGCCGGATGGCCGGGGTGTTAAGCGACAGAACCACCCCAAACTTCGCCCGAAGCACTTCCACTTCTTTGGGCGACGATATGAGCCCGTGAATCTTGGCATCTGCCGCAACTTGGGCAAACCGCATGACGGCTTCCTCGGTAGAACAGGTGAACATCGCCTTCGTGTCGGAATCTTTGAGACTCGTGAGAACCGTTATACCGAGCACTTCTGTGTGCGACAGTTGAGCCTTGAGAGCCTGCATTGCCGCAACTCCAGCAGTGCATACCGTTGTAAGAATTTCCGGCTTCGCTTCCTCGAGAAGCACGCCATCATCAGCAAGCGTGTTGCCAATATCGAAGAGCTTGAGGTCAGCGAAGACCCGGAGGCCGCACGAGTGAATTTCATCAATGAGGTCGTAGCCGACTGCACGCAAGGCGGAGTTCACCTTGAGATAAACTCCAGTTCCATTGAGACTGTCGGCAAATGCGAGAACTTTGCCTCTTACTTCTTCCCTCCAATGATCTTTCCGGCCATCAGTAGGAATGTATAGACGTGAATCCTTTGGTCTGAAGTCAGCGGCAACAATCAAGCGTTCGGCCGGTGTCAGTGTTTTCATTCTATTCTCCTTTCTTGTTACTCCGAGTTACTGTTGCATGGCGGCCACCAAGCGCGCCCAGTTTTTCTTCACTTCAAGTTCGAGCTTGCCGGCAGCGATGTCGGTAGCTACAGCAGGATCGTCTTGATTATACTCCGGGTATGGTTCACGAATGGAAGTAATGACTGGCAGACCTTTGTAGGTTGTGCTGTATTTCGGGGAACGATTGAGTGCGCCGACGAGGAGCACGACCTTTGCACCGGTGGAATTGATCTCGGCTAAAGTATTGTCGGTATTCTGGAAGTTGTTGTAAACATCTTCCGCAAGCGCAATGCGTTCGCCTTGCTCGAAATCAAACTGGGACAGATCCCAGGTGTATTCCTGCTTTTTGCCGGCTTCGGTTGGTTTTGGCTTCTTGTCCGCATATGCAAACCTCTTGCTGGCGACCAGCGCAAGCATCTGACCAAACGACCGTCCTCCCTGCGGAATTCCACAGACGGTGTCAAAAGTATGGATGAGACCAGATCTGCAAAGTTGATCATGCACCCTTTGGGCATACGCAAGCACGACTTGAGGATGAACCTCGATCCGCCGGAAGTTGAAGTAAAAGTCTCCGACGAGATTTCGCCCCAGGTCATCTTTTCCGGCGTAAGCAACCAACGGTCCTTTACGCACAGACCCGTCCTTTGGGCAGACATACACTGCATTGCAGCGTTTCCCAAGTTCCAGGAGAGTGTCTCTTTGCAGAGGAATTATTGATTCCATGATTATTCCTTTTTGTTGTTCGAAATTACGCTTTAAGGCAGCGTGGTAGCCTGTGTCGAACCAATCGACTCTATGCGGAATATTAATGGAAAAATCAGAATAAAGCAACAAAAAACGCGTGGAGGCCGAGGCATCCACGCGTGCTACTCACAAAACGAACGTCACAACCAAACTCACTTGGACTGACCGGTGGAAAGAATGTTACTGCCGCCGGTCATACCCGAGGTTGTCAACTGAACGAATCGGAGATTGTTGACGATGATCCGGAGCTCGTCCACCGTCCTGTTGAGCTCCTTGATTTCGTCAGCCGATCTGGCCAAGTCAACGGCGATTGCCGGATCCATTTGAACCATCGGTGGTTGTTTGGCCTGAGGCCGTGGCAGCAACATCGTTGCCAAGACAAAGAGGCCGATCACGGCGATAATGGTGCATGCTGCGGCCACAACCACTCTCGGATCCTCCCACCACTTGACTTGTGGCAGTCTATATTCGGACGGCCAGTCAGGTTTTGGTGATACGACGGGAGACTCAGGACCGGGTGTTGACTCCGTGTGAGATGACTCCCTTGCAGGTTCTGTTGCTGTGGGCAACGCTAACCATGGGGGCGGCAATCGAATGACTTGAGTTTCGTTTTTTTTGTCACCCTGCATAGGTGCTGGAGCATCAACGGGGTGCGTCTTCAGCTCCGACTCTTTAAACTCTTTCCTTGGCACATGCACTCTGCGTTGCGTGAGGTCCCCCTTGTTTTCAAGGTTAAGTCTGACCGTCGGTTTGGGAGGAACTCCCACCGAAGTGGAGGGTTTCCCCACATCATGTGCAAAGTGCGGAATTTTGACTTCCGGCGTACCTTGCCCCATGGTCTGTTCGGCAGGGGCACTTCCTTGAGCCTCAGCCTGAACTGGAGAATTAGACTCCACCGCAGTTTGCGAACCATCATTGCTCGCAGACCGATGTGTGAGGGCGGTGTCCTCACTCGTCCGAGTCATCCATTCATCATCTCCAGCCACTGCTTCAGAGATAGGCGGAACGACATGATGTTTCTGCGCGTAATCTTTGAGACGTGAGATTTCGTCACCAATGAAGTCGGGACTGAACCGACGTCTGTTGTGCTTTTTGAGATACGCAGCCACAGATGCTTCGATGGAACCGATGGTTTCCATGAACTTGTTGTACGACCCCTCCTTTTTCAGTTGTGGGTCTGCCTTCAAACTATCCCAAACCGTTTGGAAGAGGCTGTAAACTCCCACGTTCGTCGCGACCGGTTGAATCAGGATCAGAGGCGGTTCCAAATACTCAGCACCGTTTGATCCGTGACCAACATGTGCGGAGACTGTTACCTCTTCATGCACATCCAGAGCCAAAGATTGTAGTTGCGCCTGCACCTCGACGGAAGAACTTTCCTGTGGTGACAGTTGAGTCGTTTCAGTTGCTGCAGAAACAGTTGCATCCACTTGAACCACTTCATCCAATTGCTCGGCGGGCTCACCTTTCGTGACCTCGTCTGCCGGTTTTGGCGTGACAGGCGGGGTAATCACGAACAGTGTGGCTTCCGGTTCAATTGACTTTTCTGGCGCAACCGCGTCTTGTTGATCCGTGGCTGAAGTTTCAGCATCAGCAACGGTTTGACCTTCTGTCGGCGTGGCAACTTCAGTTGCAACAGCCGGTTCATTTGTCGTAGCCGGTAAACTCGTTACCGCACCCGACTCCACAGGCATTTCCGCCTGCACAACCCCATCAACTTTGATTTCTTCAGGGGATGTGACGGCAGGCGCATTTTGGGCGCTGGGCGCCGGAATCACTTGGGCCTGAACGGGACTTACCTGCAGTGTTTCCACACTACCCAGTTTGCCTGATTCATCCACCGGCGGTTTTGTTTTCCGCTTGATGGGAGTTAGCCTGGTGACCTTCCGCTTGACAACCTTGTGGCGAGATGTCGCCACAGTGACCGTGATGCGCTTCTTGGGGGTAGATTTTTTTGCGACTCTGACTTTGGTCATAGGCCGCACTGCTTTCCGTCCCTCCGATTTCTTCGGCTTTGTTGGAGCCGGTGCTGGTGACGTAGGCATTGTCTGGACGGTGGATTGTGTCAATTTTAACGTTGACCCCAATTTTCCCGCGGACAATGCTGTGTCAGCTTGCATTTTTGCTCTCATTTTTTCCTTGTTTTGGTTGTGCCTAGAACCTACATGGTTCAAGGCAAGTTGTTCGTTTTGTGGTTTTCAATGGGCACCAAAGAACTCACGAAAACCCTAATAGCTAAATAGTGTTATATCATATCCACAGATATTGTCAAGTTCATAAAAGGCCTCAAAATATGGATATATTTGGAGTATCTACCAGATTTGTGTGGATAACCCAAAACTGGGCTGTCATGATCAGGTTAGCTTGGTAATATCTCTAGGGTAAAATAACTCCATAGTCCACTCAAATGCGATGCGTATGCGTTTTTTCCATGAGGCAAATTTGAATAAATAAACAGTACGCCAGATCCACCAAGTCAAACGACCAGAAAAAGCTAGGGTAGAAATTTCCCCGAGAGCAAACCACTGCCCCACTGAAACCATACTTCCCTTCGAATGATAATGAAAATCAGATAGCGGCTTTTTTCTGATCGAAGAAATGATGTTTTTTGCTACAATCTTCGACTGACCTTCTGCAACTTGTGCAAGCAGTGGAAGAGTCTTGGTTTTTGTCGGATCCTCATTCAAAACGTCTCTATCTACATATCCAGCAACATCTCCCAAAGCAAAAACGTGTGGATCTCCGCTTACTCGAAAATATTCATCCACTGCCAAACGGCCCATGATTTGAGCTGGCTGATCTCCTTCAAAGTGAGGAATTATCGGTTTTACTCCCGCGGCCCAAATAATAGTTGCCGAAGGAATCATTGTGCCAGAAGAAAGTTTGATGCCCTGCCCCGTGACTTCTGATACTGTACTATTCAACTGTACGACTACGCCGCTTTTTCTTAACCTTTTTTCTGCTGCCGCTCTCATAGATGGTTTGAACATTTGTAGAAGTTCAGGACCAGTGTGAATGAGTGTAATAAACGGCTCTTCTGGTTTACATATATGGTAGTCGTTGGGATCACAATTTTCATGACCACTATAATAACGTCTTGTCATGCCATGTATGAATTCTGCCAATTCTGCTGCCGTCTCAACACCTGTAGCACCACCGCCAACAACCACGAATGAAAGTAGTC
>JBDKJK010000111.1:0-5425 GCA_039796675.1 Chloroflexota bacterium | reverse complement strand
GCAAGCGAAGCCACAAAACGTTTTGGGTAACGGTCTGCAAAATGACCGCCAAACATATTGCCGAGTGCCGAGCCGCCCATGAACAGTCCCGCCATGCTGCCGTAGACGGTGGCAGTCTGCCCCAGATCTTTGATATATTTCGGAATAAGGTTGACCATATTCGCCTGTGCCCAAGATTGTAAAGCCGCCACCAGCATCAGAATAAGGATGAATGCCACCCCGGCTCTGTTCCTCCGTGAAATCACGGTCTTTATAGGCTGCGGATGTGGATGGTTGTTGCGTAACTGATACATTAACAAAAAGCCGACCGGAATGGAAACGATCGGCAGAATATACATGCCAGGAATTTTCATATAAGCGAGAATCAAGCCTGTAATGATCGGACCGATAAAATGCCCCATCTGCCCGGCGGTAAAAAACAACGAAGTCGTCGTTGTTTCACGTCCCTTCATGAGTTCACGTCCGCGCAGGGCGGCTTGAACGGCTCCCACCGGATGAAACGCAGACGAACCGAATGCGGCGATGATGAGACAACCCAGCCCAAGATTGCCGGGGAATGCCAATGCCAGTGAATAGAAAACGGTCATCCACAGCACACCGCCTGCCGCCAACCAACGCGGACCTGTGCGGTCAGAGATCCAGCCGAAGATGGGCTGGGTGAGTGCCGATGCCCAAATGTAAATGGTAGAAAATAAAGCGATCTGTGATTCGCTTAGACCAAGGTAGGTAAGCAAAACAGGGCGGCTGGCGTTGAAAACATCCACCATAAAGTGAGAAAGGGAGATAAAGGAGAAGATGGGGTCAAGGAATATGGGCATTTGATTTACGATTTATGATTTACGATTTTTTTAACGGTAGAGTTGATAGCTTTCAATATACTCGTACACTTCGGGTGTGACGTAATAACGATACATCTCCCCTGCTGCAACGCGTCGGCGCAACTCGCGAGAGGATACAGGCTGTAATAGCGCGTTCATGAAATGTGCTTTTTCAGTGATGCCAGGTAATTTCACTTCAAGGGCAGCGAGGTTCGCTGAGTCGCTTGGGCGGTGCATCACGCCGATTTTGGAAACCGCAGCTACGAGGTCGGCGGCGAAGCGCCAGGTTGGGAGGTCGTTCAAAGAGTCTTCGCCGATCAACAGAAAGAGTTCCGCATCTGGCTGTTGGCTGGCAAGCAACCGAACCGTATCCAACGTGTAGTGCGGACCGGGGCGGTCAATTTCGAGCCTAGATAATTCGAACTTTGGGTTATGTGCGATCATGCGTTGAAGCATAGGCAGGCGATGTTTCAACGGGGTAATAAAATTTTCCTGTTTGTGAGGCGGGTCTGGGGTGAGTACCCAGAGTAGGCGGTCGAGTTGAAATTGAGAAACAGCTTCGCCTGCAAGGATGAGATGACCGATATGAGGCGGGTCGAAGGTGCCGCCAAACAAACCAATACGATTTTTCATGCAAGAAAGTATATCGCACTCCGGGTATGGAATTCTTGGTGGTATACTGCGAATATGTCACAACCGACCATGATTAGTTCGACATCTCCTTTAAAGAGAATCATGCACGCTGTGCGCGCCATTGAACGCGGCGATTATGATTCTATCCTTCTAAAGGAGTTCTTAAAAGAGACGGGGGATCTCGGTCAGCTGGCGCAGTTGTTGGATGATATGGCAAACAACATCCTTCAACGCAACACTCAATTAGTACTGCTCAACAAGGTCATTCCCATTGGTGTATCGCTTTCGGCAGAAAAAGACTTTAACCGTCTGCTCGAGTCGCTGGTGGTGGAGGCTCAAGCCTTTACAAATGCCGATGCCGGTTCTTTATATCTTGTGGAAGAAGACAAGCTTCGATTTGTGATCTTGCGCAACACTTCATTGAATATGCACATGGGTGGTACAAGCGGGATGCCGATCGCATTTCAACCTGTGCGTATGTATAACCATGATGGGAGTGAGAACCGCGCCAATGTGGTTTCATATGCCGCGCTAACCCATAAACGCATCAACATTGCTGACGCCTACGAGGCGGAAGGGTTCGACTTCTCAGGCACAAAAGCTTTTGATGAACAGACCCGCTACCGTTCGCAATCCTTTCTCACGATCCCGCTCGAAAATAAGGAAAACAAGGTCATTGGTGTGCTGCAATTGATCAACGCCAAAGACCCAAAAACAGGCACAATCGTGCCCTTCAAAGACGACAATGTGCTGGAGGCGCTGATCCTGCTCGCCACTGCCGCACTGGACGGGTACATCCGCGAGGCTGCCCTGCGAAAAGAGATCGCTCAACTGCGCATCGAGATCGACCATTCTCGCCGTTCTAAACAGGTGGATGAGATCACAGAGACCCAATTCTTCCGTGATCTCAAAACCAAAGCAGAAAAGATGCGCACAAAAGGATCTACCACGTAGATTTACCGTTAGATAACCAGCCGTTTTTATAGTGAAACAATCAACCTGGGGGTTTGCAAAACTGTCATTTTTTCAGTCCTTTTTGATAACCCTTTTAGGGGATAAATACACACTAAGAATACAGAACACATTCAATAAAATAGGATGCCAGTCCTATTCAACCAAAAGGCAGCCCCTTAGGGCAGGAAATCAATGACCCCATTCAATAAAAAACAGATCAATTTTCTAGCTTATGCGAGCCTCATCGGCTTCATTGCACTTACGCTCAGTGCCTGTGGCACCACCGATACGATCGACCTATCTGGTGCAGCGGGTGCGCCTGCCCAAACTGAAGCTCCTGTCACTACAGAAGAAGTAGCCGCTACCGAGGTTCCCCCAACCCCCATTCCGCCCGCTACCGGACGGATTCTTTTTGCCTCCAACCGAGATGGTGGAAATGATCTGTACATCACTTCACCCGATGGCATTGAAATTACCCGCCTCACCACCAATGCTGCACTGGATAGCAGCAGCACACCGCGCCTCTCACCAGATGGCAGCATGGTTGCTTTTTCGTCCACGATCAATGGCAACACCGATATTTATCTTCTTGAAATTGCCAGTGGCGCCATTCGCCGAATCACAGATGCTGCCGAAAAAGACTCTTCACCTTCGTGGTCACCTAATGGACAGCAACTTGCCTTCGAATCCTTCCGCGATGGGAACCTTGAAATCTATATCGTCA
The DNA here is from genome assembly GCA_039796675.1 of Chloroflexota bacterium. GTDB lineage: Bacteria > Chloroflexota > Anaerolineae > Anaerolineales > Villigracilaceae > Villigracilis. The sequence continues at coordinate 2,296 of JBDKJK010000111.1, read as the reverse complement.
ACGTCGATGGCTCTAACCCCATCCGCCTGACCAATGACGCTGCAGGGGATAGCAACCCCATCTGGTCGCCCGTTGCCAACGAGATCGTCTTCGTCAGCAACCGCTTCGGAAACGCCGACCTGTTCTTGCTCGGTCTCAACGGAAGCGTTTCTTTGCTGACAACGAATCCCGCTCCCGATAGCACCCCAGCCTGGTCGCCAGATGGAAGCATGATCGCCTATGCTGCCTTTACCAGTGAGCTTTCTGATATTTGTTTGATCGGGCGCGATGGTTTGAATCAAAATTGTATAACCCAAGGGTCTGCCGAGTACAGTACCCCTGTCTGGTCACAAAATGGCGAATGGATAGCCGCCAGCGACCTGACCAGTATCCACGTGTACAACATCAACAATAAGAGCCTCGTACAGTTATCCCAACCGGGCGTTGAGCCGCGCGGCATCCCAGCCTGGTCACCCGATGGGCTACGGCTGGTCTTTCAGGCAGAATCAGGCGGCGACATGGAACTTTATCATGCGCACATCCAAACCCATGAGTTCATCCGGGTCACTTCCATCTCTGGTTATGATGGCAAGCCGCTCTGGGCATCTCAATAAAGAAAAATGAAAAAGAAAACAGCCCTGAACAAAATGTTCAGGGCTGTTTAATGGATTCTATTAAGGGGCTGGAACTTCCATAGTTCCACTTGGAATTGCAGCGGCATTCCAATATCCAGTAAATGGTTCAAGCACCAGGGTAGTACCGTCATTTGAGGCAGCTTTGTACGAACCAGAACCACCATCCCCGCCTGCAAAGGAAGCCGGACTCACAATGGAGAAGGAGGGGTTGGTCAGTTTTGTGAGCATGTCTGCATCGGGGGTGTTCAAGTGAATGATGACTACGAATTCATCTTGCTTTTCGATGCCATCGACTTGAGACTTTGGCTTTCCATCTTCACTTGTTTCACCTTTGAACCCGCCAAAGTTGGCAACCCAAGCGGCGTACTCGCCACTGCCACGATTGGGATCTGCGGGGTCAAACCAGCGGTTGAAGTTTGAGACAACAACATCTGCCGTGAGCGAGGAACCATCATGGAAGGTCACGCCAGGGCGAAGGTTGAAAATATAATCCAAGCCATCTTCAGAAACGGTAAAGGATTCGGCGAGAGCACCCACAACAACGCCATCCTGCAAACGGACCAAACCCTCAAAAAGGTAGGTTGCAGCGGCTTGGGCATTGTCAGATGCCAGGTTGGCAGGATCAAGGTTCAGGTCTACAGTGGAGGCGGGCTGTTGTCCTCCGCTTGAGTTGCTGGAGGCAGGGGTTGATTCAGGAGCCTGCGCGTCATCTTCAACAGCTGGGGCTGTTTCGCCGCCGCAGGCTGCAAGGAGAACACCGACAATCAAAAGAATACTACCTAAAACGGGTCTTTTATTTTTCATTTTTCTCTCCTATAAATTTTTTTACTCGCTATTGGGGCGAAGACTTCCAATTCAAGTATAATGTAATTCATGCTTCCCGAGTCGCCGCTTACCACTATTGAAAGCCGTTTGCGATATTTGCTGCCATCAGAAATGTATGTTTCCATGTGGGGAAACCCATCGGTGGAGATCATGATCCAGGTCCACAACCATTTGCGGACTCTTCAAAGAATTTTGCATGATTACACTTCCAGGCAGATCGATATTGCAAAGCTAAAGCCAGGTGACGTAAAGACCGAGTGGAAATACGGTACGATGATGTTCACAGACTTGGCTGGTTTCACCAAGTTAATGGAAGCCAACGCATCCAAAGGGCGCGATGGCGCAGAGAATCTGCTCAAGGAACTGACAAAATATTTTTCAACGATGATCTCGATCATCAGCAAGTCGGGCGGTGAACTGGTGGAGTTTACAGGGGATGCCATGTTGGTGGTCTTCGCGAAAAAAAATGACCGAAGCGACGATGCCAGCCGTGCCATCCGTGCCGGGTTGCGAATGCAGCGCGCGATGAAAGGTTTCGCAGAGATTCAGACTCCTTCAGGTATTGTCAACTTAAAAATGCGTATCGGCATTCATAGTGGCAAATTTCTTACGGCTGAGATCGGAACTCCACGCCGAATGGAACATGTTTTGCTGGGGAAAGATGTGCAAAAAGCCAAGTTAACTGAAAGCAACGGATTCAATGAGCGTGTGAACGTCTCACAAAGCGCGTATGAATTGGCAAAAGATGCCTTCCGCTTTGAAGATGGTAACCCTGAATATCACCTTGTGGTGGATGATCTAACCGCTGAAAACCTCGGCGATTATGAGATCACTCCTATTGGCCGCCGCATGGCGAG
>JBDKJK010000110.1:0-6895 GCA_039796675.1 Chloroflexota bacterium | reverse complement strand
TGAACGAGGTAGCGGGCGAGGTTCATTTCGTAATCTTCAATGAAGACGATGCGACCACCCGTCTCTGCTTTTTTGACGGTGCGATAGACCTGTTGAATGAGTTTCTTGCCGGGGTCATCGGCGGGATGCGCCTTACCGGCGAAGATGATCTGCACGGGCATATTTGGGCGGTTGATGAGTTCGAGCAAGCGTTCCACATCTGAGAGGACGAGGCTGGCGCGCTTGTAGGTGGCGAAGCGACGAGCGAAACCAATGGTCAACGCATAGGGATTGATAAGCACGCCCGAAGCGACCACTTGAACAGGGTGGAAACCGCCGTGCGTCCAACGGTCGCGGACGCGTTCTTTGAGATAGAAGGAAAGTTTGCGCTTAAGGTGCAGGTGAACGCCCCAGAGTTCGCTATCTGGAATCTGGTCGATCTTTTCCATCAATTCGTGGTCGTCGAGATTGTCGTACCAATCTGTGCCGAGATGTTTTTCGAGCAGGTTGTTCATGCGGCGCGCCATCCAGTTGCGGGTGTGAACGCCGTTGGTTACGTGTTGAATGGGCACGTCTTTCACGCTGCGATCGCTCCACAAGAATTGCCACATATCGCGGGAGACTTCACCATGTAGTTCAGAAACGCCGTTCGAGCCGCCAGAGAGTTTGAGCGCCAGCACCGGCATGGAGTACATGTCGCCTTGCGGGTGATGATGTTTGGCGACATCTATGAATTCTTCGCGGGTGAGTTTCAATTCACTCCAGTAGGTGGAGAGATATTTGTCGATCATATACAGTGGGAATTCATCATTCCCGGCGGGGACGGGGGTGTGAGTGGTGAAGATGTTCTGTCCACGGGTTTTATTGGCGGCAGCGGTAAAGGTGGAGCCTGAAGCCACTTGTTCACGAATCCGTTCGAGGGTTAAGAAAGAGGCGTGACCTTCATTCATGTGCCAGACGGCGGGGTCATATCCTAAGGCGTGGATGGCGCGCGCGCCGCCAATTCCTAACAGCACTTCCTGCATGATGCGGCGGTCGAGGTCAGACCAGTAGAGGCGGGCGGTGAGCAGACGGTCGTATTCGCTATTGCTTTCTACGTTTGAGTCGAGCAGGTAGAGCGGAACACGCCCCACGCGCACTTCCCAAATTTGGGCTGTGAGTTTTCTATCGGGGAAATCGAAAGAGACAGTAACTGGCTTGCCGTTTTTAGTGACAAGAGAGACGGGCAGGTGATCAAAGTTGAGTGGATTATTAATCGCTTCTTGCCAGCCATCTTCGGTGATGCGTTGGTTGAAGTAGCCTTGTGCATACATGAAGCCAATGGCGAGGAAGGGCAAGCCAAGATCTGAAGCTTCTTTGAGATGATCGCCAGAGAGTACACCCAAACCGCCCGAATAGATCGGCAGGGTTTCGTGCAAACCATATTCCATTGAGAAATAGGCGATCGGTTTTTTCAACTCTTTGTGAGTCTTTTGCGACCAGGTCTCTTTGCTGAAGTAGGCATCGAAGGTTTTGAAAACAGCATCATACAGTTCGAGATACTCTTTTTCTTTAGATGCCTGATTTAAACGTGTACGCCCAACCTCGTTGAGAAGGCGGATGGGGTTGTGCCCGAGCCGTTCCCAAAGGTCATAGTCTAAACGACCAAAGAGATGAGCAGCTTCAGGATGCCAGGACCACCACAAGTTGGTGGCAAGTTCGCCAAGACGTTCAATGCGTTTTGGCAAATCGAATTTTTGAGAGGGAGAAGTTAAGAATTCCATAGTGGGCGGATGATACCTCATAGTTTTTTTGAGTCCAGGGATTGTAAGACCTATTAGTTGTTTGGTCAAACTAAGTAGGCTTCGGGCAACAAAAAAGACGGTTCTATTCGGGGAAACCGCCTTTTTTAGGGCGTTTTACCGAGCGTTCCAGATCGTGTCTGCCACGATCACGGCAATGAACATGGCAACCCCAGAAAGTCCGCTGCCGAGCATGAAGCCGACTACAACCGAAACGATGACAGACACAATAGTATTCCAATTGAATTTGGCGATCAACCATTTCGGAAGCTGCCATGCCAGCACCGCGGCAAAGATGATTCCAAAGATGTTGCAGATCAACGCCGTGATCAGAGCAGGCTCTCCTGAGCTTGAGTCGAAGCCATTGAGCGCCACCAACAAAAAGAATCCACTGGCGATCACAAAGAGGATGAGCAGGATGATGGTCATTACGCTTGAAATGATGGACGGAGTTTTGGTGGGCATGATTTTCCTCAAATAAAATTTATGGTTTACAGTTTACCGGCAAACGCGCTTCTGTGGGGGTAGCAACGGGCACCGAACCTGCATCCACGATCTCATGCGGATACAACAGCCGCATAGTAACGGTGTACTCAATTTCATTTTCAAGGTAGATTGGCGTTCCGTACTTTGTCAGCAAGGCATACACGTTCAATGCTTGTTCCCCTTCAATAAAGGTATAGGGAACCTGCGCCAGTTCTCGCAATATTGGTGCTTCCAAATTCCAGTCACGGGTCCGCACCGTTTTTTCCACATCCGCAGCCTTGCCTTCTTTCACGAACAAGACCAATCTGTCTGGCTCATACGCCTTGAGTGCGCCGGGGTTATAGGTTTCTATGAATTCCATAACCTTTCGCATGGGGCGTGCCAAAAATTTTCTATAGGGCTCAAAGAAGCTGATGCTTTGCGGGTTCGTCAGATACACGGTCAGGCTGGCAAAATTGCCATCTTCCACTGCCTGATATTTTTTGCCAAAATCATAAAGCGAATTCGCCTCATCTGTAGACCGCGAGTCTTTCAACTCGTTGAACCCGAGGGTATCAAGCCGATTGATGAAACTGCAAATTTCTTTTGTGTTCAACACCCGCGTACGTATCTTTGTGCCGCTCGACTGCGACACGATCAGCGTGCCGTCTGTATAGATGACGAGCAGCGGCTCTTCCATCAACCCGAGTTGACTCGCCTCCCCAGCCAGATCCTCCACTGTGTACTTAACCCATACATGCTTCCATGGGTATTCTGCAAAGACCGGCGTAGGCGAAGGCGTCAGTGTTAGCGTCTGCGTGGGGCGTGGAGTCTGTGTAAGGGTCGGGGTGAGAGGCGGCGTGGGCGTGGAGGTAGGTGTGATGGGCAAAGAACTGCAACCTATCACTATCCACATCAAAATGAATGAGGTCAAACAAATGTAGCGAGACATTAAGAATTGCTTTGAATTATATCCCGCCATTAAAAGAGACAGTCACCAATTAGGTGACTGTCTCTTGAATTCCTGTTACGGTGTACTATCCTCTGCCAATGGACGGTCGTTCAACGGCTGGACGGGTCTATTATTGCCTTCTTCAAACAAGGAAGCCAACGCTTCGATCTGACCAGCAGAGATTTCCACGGGCGTGGTCATGAGTAGCCAGTTCACACCTTCAGAGCAAGGCGGTGTGGTGAGAGAACCACTGTAACGGAAGGTAGTTTGCTCCACAGGCAACAAATCTGTTGCGTTGATGGTGACGCCTGCGTCTTTTACGTCACTTTCTTCTGCTGGGAGGTTTTCAATGAAGGGTTGATAAGCCGCATTCTCAGCACCTTCATCCAACAAAATGCCAACCACAGCCAAACCACCATCCGCATTCTTGTGAACGATGTGCAGTTCAGCCGCGAAGAGCTTGCCATCTACAGCGTGTTCGCTGGGAGCATGATAGTGGAATTGAGCCACGTCATAGCGGATGCCGTCTAGTTCGATATAACTGCCCGCATCGTAGTTGACTTGAACGGTGTGCCCGTTGTTCAGAATGTTGACTTCACTGGGTTGATAATGAAAAGCGATATTCGCCAGGTCTTGTTCTGCTGGAGTGGAAACGTCGATGGGTGATTGGCTCATCCCTGTACCGCAAACCGCATACGACGGGTCAATTTCACCCCAATGCTCAGGTCCTTCTTCTCCTTCATAGGTCCAGTGTGGTGGAACTGCGTCTGGTTGGGGAGAACAAGCCGCCAGTGTAAGGCTCATCAGAACAATAAATGTGGAATACAGCAATTTCATGTCTCTCCTTTATAAAGTGATTTTATTGTATTCGTTTATACGATACATCCCTTTTCACCTGCCTTACACTTCATCAGACTTTCATTAACCTGCCTCTTCGTCCAGTTGCCGGATGGAAAGGGATAAGGTATACAAGGACACAAGTAAAACTTCTATACCTGTCTACTTGTTTACTTGGCTACTTACCTTCATACAACCGGAGACTACTTTTATGCACGGATACGGCTGGTTCATGGCAATGCGCCAGGGTGATGAGAAACCCAAAGTCACCCGTGAGCTTTTATTACGCGTTCTCAATTACGCCAAACCTTATTGGTGGCACATCGCAGGCATGTTGGTGACGATTCTACTCAGCACGGGCTTATCTCTGCTGACCCCGCTCATCTTCCGCAACATGATCGATGTGGTGCTACCCGCCAAAGATACGCAGCGGCTCGTTTGGCTAGGGCTTGGCTTGTTGTTCATCCCTGCCATCAATGGCGGCATCAACGTCTTTCAACGCAGACTTAACTCCACCGTGGGTGAAGGCGTGATCTACGACTTGCGTTCTGGCTTGTTCACACGCTTGCAGCGTATGTCTTTGCGATTTTTCACTAATACCAAAACCGGCGAACTCATGTCGCGCCTCAATAGTGATGTGGTGGGCGCACAGAATGCCATTAGCAATACGATTGTCAACATCGTCACCAACTTGATCCAGACTATTGCATTGTTTGCCGTCATGCTTACCTTGGAATGGCGGCTGACGCTTGCCAGCATTATCATCCTGCCGCTCTTCATTTTGGTTGCCCAGCGCATTGGTACCGTCTTGCGTGATATTGCCCGCGAAGGCATGGACATCAATGCGCAGATGAATGCCCACATGAACGAAACTCTCAATATCGGCGGTGCATTGCTTGTCAAACTTTTTGGTCGCACTCGTGAAGAGGACAAACGTTTCCGCGAGCGTGCCGCCAATGTGCGCGATATTGGCATCAAACGTGCTGTCATTGGCTCGGGCTTTTTTGTGATCTTCGGGTTGGTCTCTTCGGTAGGCACGGCTTTGGTCTATGGTTTGGGCGGTTACTTTGTCATCACCGATGTGTTCACGGTTGGCACCATTGTTGCCTTCGGCTCCTACCTCGGTCAGCTTTATGGTTCGCTTCAAGGTCTTGTTAGTGCGCCTGTTGATTTTTCTACCAGCATGGTTTCCTTCGAGCGCGTCTTCGAGATCATTGACCTGCCGCAAGACATTGCTGAAAAAGAAAACGCCGTCGAACTCAAAGATGTAAGAGGTGAATTGCAATTCGACAACGTCACCTTCAATTACAAAGTGGACGAGTCGATTCTCCTGAAAGACGTCAAACGCTATGGCAGTATGGATAATGTCAAAGCCGTTCTCAGCGGAGGAAATGCTGACGCATCGAGTATCAAGCGTCGGGTAGAACGAAGCGCCGCCTCCAACTCCGCCGAAGTTGACTCCACCTCCCAAGCCAGAGACGTCGCCCTCGAAGGAATCTCCTTTATCGCCCGCCCCGGAAATTTGATCGCCCTTGTCGGTCCATCTGGCGCTGGCAAAACGACAGTGACCTATCTCATCCCACGCTTGTACGACCCTTCGGATGGACACATCCGCATTGATGGACATGACTTGAAAGATGTCACGCTTGAGTCGTTGTCTCAATCCATCGGCATGGTCACGCAAGAGACTTATCTCTTCCACGACACCATCCGTACCAATTTGACCTATGCCAAGCCCGACGCGACTGAGGAAGAGATCGAGTCCGCGGCAAAGGCTGCAAACATCCACAACTTCATTATGGACTTGTCTGATGGTTACGACACCATCGTCGGCGAACGTGGATACAGACTCAGCGGCGGCGAAAAACAGCGTATTGCTCTGGCGCGTGTGATTCTGAAAGACCCGCGCATTCTCGTCCTGGATGAAGCGACGAGTTCCCTCGATAGTGAATCGGAAGCCTTGATCCAAGATGCGTTGAAACGAGTGATGGCAGGGCGCACATCCATTGTCATTGCACATCGGCTAAGCACGATTCTTGCAGCCGATATGATCCTTGTGATGGATAAAGGCAGAATCGTCGAGCGCGGCACGCACGAGGAACTACTGACCACAGGCGGCATCTATAGCCAATTGTATGAAACACAGTTCCGAGGCGAGCGGATTTAATCAAAGTGTTCTAATGAAAAGTTATTAACCCCGAATTTAATTTGGGACGCGGACGAGCGCGGATTTACGCGGAAAGGATTAAAAAATCCGCGTTCTCAGCGTTGATCCGCGTCCCATTGTCTCTAAAAAACTCACCCACGAAACATTAATTTCGGGGTGAGGCATGTTGATTTAATTCTGAAAATATGGAGATTATTTCTCTATTCCGGTCTCCACCGGCTTCCATAAACAAATCACACGCACGGCACCCAAAATAACCGACACAACTACCGACAAGATCACATTCGAGGTCCAGCCGCCGAGTGCATTGGCAGTGACGAACGAAACGATGATCTGGATCACATCGCCGAAGAGCAGGGCTTCGAGTGCCACTTTCAAGGTTGTGCCGCGCAGCATCAACCCGCGGATGAGCAAGTAGGTCAGCACTGCGATCAGCACGCCATACCAACGAGTCATTTCAAGGGCGAAGGCAGGCGCAGGCTCACTGGAAAATTGACCGAGAAAGGTGGCAGGCATAAAAAGCGACTGTCCGCCGCTGGCGAAATTGATTAGGATTTCAAGGTAGAACACATAGATAAGGTATTTCATGGTCGGCTCCTGGGTGTGGAATGTATTTAAAGTGATTATATAACCGTTGCGGCTTGGCGCTCTTGCAAATGCAACCATGAACAACTCCCCATTTGGGGTCTTTAGGACTTGCCGTGACTCTGTACA
>JBDKJK010000109.1:0-5150 GCA_039796675.1 Chloroflexota bacterium | reverse complement strand
CATACGCCTCATTCGCCGCCTCGGTATGGTCCACCACCCCAGGCACCACCACCGCTGACGAACAATCGTCGAGCAGATAAACCTTCTTCGCCAGTTCAGGGTCGGTTGCAAGAATATCGTCCAGTAAATCTTGAACCGTCCACGCCACGCAGTGACTCTTTGCCTGCCCGGCAATATAGAGCTTGTCCACATCTTGCAGGTGCTGAATAAATTGCGAGTCGCGTACACCCAACACCTCCTCCATCGGACCCGTCAACACTTCAGGACCAACCACTGAGTAATTTTCGGTAAAGGGTTTATCACCTTTAATGGCAAAGTGAGGCTGGTCAATGCGTGAATGTGAATGGAAAAAGATAGCTTCTTCCACGGCAGGGACAAGCGCGTGACCAATGCCGCCCAACATGGCGTGATAGGGCCAAATGGTGAGGGCGTATTTGCCTTTCTTCTTGAGAGTCTCTGCATAATGAAGCACCATCTGCTGACCATATTCTGGCGCAATACCAAATTGTGGCGCGAGTGCGTGGTTGAAAGCCCATTTGCCAGATTGCACTTCATCCACATGGATGTCGGTGTATGGCGTGGGATGATTCCCTTTCGCATCCACGAAGAAGATGGGATGGAAAATCTGCTGGGATGTGTGCGTGTCCATCGTGGCGATGACGTGAGTCAACTTGCCGAGGTTGCGATAAATGAATTGGCACAAGCGGACGTTGTCTTCCACGGCGCCGTTTCCGCTGCGCCCGCCTACGAAGAGTTCAAAGCCAGGCATGCAGAACGTGTTTTGCACGTCGATCAGCATCAGGGAGATGCGTTCCTTCGAAGCAGAGGCAGGCTGAAGGTTGTGTTGAAGCGCAAATGCATGAGCGTCATTGGCGCGGGCGGCGTAATCCACTTTCCAAATTTCGCCTACACGAGCCGCATTAAAAAAGTTGGGGATGGGAAGTTGGGTCATGAGAATCTCCTACAGGAAAACGATCTCTTTGGTTTTGAATTGATACAACATGGCAGGGCGATGCGCGCCTGCGATATCTTTTTTGCCGGTCTCTTTGAGAAGCCCTGTTGCCAGCATGCGCTTGCGGAAGTTGCGCTTATCAAGTTTGTCATTGATGATGCATTCGTACATGGTTTGCAATTCAGAGAGACGGAATTGTTTGGGCATTAACCCGTAAACGATATTGCTGTAACTGACTTTTGCGCGCAAGCGTGTCACGGCATAGTGAATGATCGCTTTATGATCGAAAGCAAGTTTTGGAAGCGAGTCAACAGGCAGCCAGGTTAGGTCTGCCACTTTGTCTGATTCTGGCTGCGGCAAACTTTGCCACGGAATGAGTGCAATATATGCCACAGTGATGACGCGTGAGCGCGGGTCGCGTTTGGGCTCACCAAAAGTATAAAGCTGCTCCATATAAACATCATTCACGCCGGTCTTTTCAACAAGAACACGCTGTGCCGCAGAATCTAGCGACTCACCCATTTTGATAAAGCCGCCCGGCAAAGACCAATCATTACGAAACGGTTCTTCTGCCCGTTTGACCAGCATCACTTTCAATCGATTCTCGTTGACCGTGAACAGAACCAGGTCAACGGTTACGCCGGGAGATTCGAAACCTTCATACTTAGTGTTCATTATACACTTAGTATAACGAGTTTATGGGTTCTGTCAAGAGAAAACTACAGACTCTGTTTCCAGAGCCTGTAGTTTATGTTTATTTCTTCTTACTATGAGCAGGAGAGTGAGGTTGCGTCTTATTACTTTTTGACATTCGTCGAAATGGAGGCATATTGATAGGTAATATTTTACATTTTGAACTATCAAGAACCTTGTTCCACAAACTTGGGTATTTCAAATCAAATTCTTCAGCTCGAAGAGAAGAGGTTAACACTGTTGGCAAGTGAGCATTGTAACGATAGCTAAGCAAACTATATAGTTTGTCTTCCGCCCATGAAGATCCACTACTACCCTTTAAATCATCTAAAATCAACATAGGTGTAGTCCGAATTTCATGAAAGCGCCTATTAAATGAAACATCCGAATTTGAAGAAAAAGTCTGGCGAAGATAATCCAACAACAAAGTCACATCCACAAGAATTACTTGCCCGCCCACTTGAAGACGATAATTCCCAATTGCAGCGGAAAGGTGTGTCTTTCCGCATCCCGATTCTCCTAAGATAACAAGCCATCCTGTAGGATTCTTAGCAAAAATTACAGCTTCATCGATTGCATGATATAAGGTTTCTATATCATCTTCTGTTATCTTATAACGAACCTTTTCTGTGTCCTTAACCTTATTTCCAAATCTATCGACTTTTTCGACTGTAGTCTTGATACTAGTTTCTTTGCCGATTTCATCTTTGCGTGATGAGAAATTTAAAAAAGTCATTTCTCTCATTTCAGGCAGAGTTAATATGGAAATGCCCGGGTTGCTCGTCTCTTCGGGACGGCGATAATCGGGTGCGCTGATCTTCAAATGCTTTACATAACTTTCGTCCTGCAATCGCGAGCGGATGCGCGCTTCGATCTCGTCCAACATCAAATTGGTAGTGATGACCGTTGGCAATTTATTGATATAGCGATAATTGATGATTTGGAATAATTTCTCTTGCGCCCACGGAGTCGCATTCTGCGTACCGAAGTCATCGAGGATCAACAAATTTGAATTGCGAATATCTTCAAAGCGCTGTTCAAAGGTCGTTTCGGGGTCATCGTAGGCGAAGCGCAACGAGTCCAACAGATCTGGCACGGTGATGAACAAGGTCGGCATGCCATTGCTCACAGCAAAATTCGCCAGCGCCGCCGCAAGATGTGTCTTGCCACAACCATATCCGCCTTCCAGCAAAAGCCAACCTTGCGGGTTTCGCGCAAACTCTTCACTGGCATCGAAGGCGGTTCGCAAATTTTCACGCTCCTGCCCAGAAATAAATTTTGCTTTAGGGTTTCCGCCCTGGCTAAAATTCTCAAAGGTCAAATGGCTCAGGCGGTTCAAATTGCTCATCGCAAACAGACGCGACCGCGCCGCCTCGGCAACATCCACTGCGCGGCACACACAAGATTCCACCTTGCCAAACTTCGGGTGATCCACCGCCACATCATAGCGAACATACCCCGCCCCGCCGCAATGCGGACAGTTCGGGTCACCCAACGGTTTCGCCACGCTCTTAATCGCGCTTGAAGAACTCGGAGAACTCGCCGTCGGTGTATCGTTTTGCATCTTTGACAGTGTCTTCTGAATCTCTTCTTTCATCTTTTCCGTTTTCCTTCCAGCGCCGCAAGATCGCTTCGATGTATTTCCAATTACGCACATTACGGCTCACCGCAATTTCAAACGCCTCTTCAAACCACACGCCGGGGTATTCTTTCTCTGCTTCCTTCAACATATCCGCCAACAAAGGCGTCAACGCCCCAATGTTCTCTTCATACAACTTGAACACGTTCGACTTATTCGGCACATACGAACCAGACGACGGCTTGACTTGTCCCTTCGCAAACGCCTCTGCAGATAATCGTCCGCGCGGCGAGTTGAGGAAATAAAAAACGCCCGCCTCATTCGTAGACTTGAGCATAATCCCCCTCTCAAGCATTTTGCCCAGCCCGCGCCGAATCTCCTTTAGATTCAACCCCAGCGCCGCTTCATCAAAGTCCCCTTCCCCCAACCCGCGGAAGTTTCCTTCCAGATGCTCGATGCGCCAAATCGCATACAAGGTCACCTTCAACTCGGCAACGTCCTCGATCTCATTCATCATCTGAATGAACGAATCAGGGACTTGTGTAAAGGATTCAGAAGAGGTGAAGCCGGGGAATGGGGTCATACATTATTCCGTAGGGGCGGGGTAACCCCGCCCCTACTCATTGGGTCGAAACACCTTCGTCGCGGCATTATCGAAGCGAGTCAAGTCGCCGCGGAAGATCAGATCAATTTCGCCGGTGGGACCATTACGATGTTTTGCCACCGAAATCTTGGTGATGTTGCTCTTATCGCCATCCTTTTCATAATCATCAGGACGATAGATGAACATGACGATGTCGGCATCCTGCTCCAACGAACCGGATTCGCGCAAGTCTGAGAGGATGGGGCGTTTGTCGGTGCGTTGTTCTACCGCACGGATTAACTGCGCGGCGGTCAATACAGGCACATTCAACTCACGCGCAAGGACTTTGAGGTTACGCGAGATGTTCGAAACTTCCTGCACACGGTTATCGTTACGGGTGTCGCCCGTCATGAGCTGGAGATAGTCAATGATGACCAAGTCCAGTTTGTGCTCGGCATGTAAACGTCGGCACTTTGTGCGAAGCTGTAACGGAGTCAACGCAGGCGTATCGTCTAAAAAGATCTAGGTACTGCCGAAGACTACAATGGCATGGTTAAACAACTTCCATTCATCTTCTGCCAACTTCCCAGTGCTTAGGTTCTGAGATGAAATTCCAGTCTCTTGCGCAATGAGACGTTGCACCACTTGTTCATTAGACATTTCCAACGAAAAAATTGCAACATGCTTTTTGTACGTCAGCCCAGCATTTTTGGCAATCGAAAGCAAGAAACCCGTCTTACCTTGACCCGGGCGCCCCGCCACAATAAGCAAGTCTGAGGGGTGCAAACCTCGCAAAAGTTTATCAAGGTCTATAAAACCGGTCGGCACACCGTGAAAGTCTGCGCCGAGTTTGGCAAGCTCTGCTACCTGATCGTAATAATCTGAAAGGACTTTGCGGATGGGTTCCACATCATGGCGGGTGCGGCGTTCACTCACACCAAAGACAGCTTTCTCTGCTTCCCCCATCACATTGTCTATGCCATCGCCCTTATACGCTAATGAAGCGATCTGATTCGCGGCTTGGATCATTCTGCGCCGCAGAGAATTTTCTTCAACGATGTGACCATAGGCTTCAGCGTTGAGCGAGGTTGGCACCTGGTTAATGAGCGAGGTCAAATACGCCGAGCCGCCGATCTCTGCCAGTTGACCGGCTTTCTCTAAATCTTCAGAGAGGGTCAACAAGTCTACAGGCGTGCGTGCTTCATGCAAGCGGATGAAGGCATCCCAGATCCAGCGGTTGCGATGAATGTAAAAATCATCTGCCGAGAGGAACTGGGCGAGGTCGTAATACACTTCGGGGTTAATCAACACCGCCCCTACGACGGCTTCTTCGGCTTCCCGGC